>CAZOXS010000388.1:0-10175 GCA_964583785.1 uncultured Victivallales bacterium | reverse complement strand
GCTGGACAGGCAAGGGTGCCTGTCCTACTTTAACTCATCGATTGCTAAACCTTCATTAGATCGTTCTTCTCGACTGGATTTCTCATCCGCCCCATCACAGCGGGCAGTTCGCATCAGCCGGTCACACAGCGTCGCAAACGGTATTCCCGCCGCCGCTGCCGCCTTCGGTAGCAGGCTGGTCTCGGTCAGTCCAGGAATGCTGTTGAGCTCCAGCACATAAAGCCCGCCCGCAGGCGAAAGCCGGAAGTCCACACGCCCGACGCCCTCGCAACCCAGCGCATCAAAGACCGCTAGCGCCAACCGCTGCGCCTCGGCCCGTATCGCCTCGGGTAGTTCTGCCGGACAAAGGTAGCGCGTCCTACCCGGTGTGTACTTCGCCTCGTAACCATACCAGCCGTCAGGCGCCGCGATCTCCACCACCGGCAACACCTCGCGATCCAGCACCCCGACCGTCACTTCCCGACCAGGAATGTACGTTTCCACCAGCACCTGCTCGTCGTACCGGAACGCATCCTCAAGCGCCGCCCCCATCTGCGAGGGCTCGCGCACCAAGTGCACCCCGAAACTGGATCCCTGACGCACTGGCTTGACCACCGCCGGCAAAGGGAACTGCGGCTTATCACCCCGCTGCAAGAGCGCATATGCCGGCGTCGAGATGCCATTCGCCATGAACGCCTCCTTGGTCGCCAGCTTGTCCATCGCCGCCCGGCTGGCCGCCGCTCCCGAACCGGTATAGGGAACCCCCATTCCGTCCAGAATCGCCTGCACCTCACCGTCCTCGCCGAACTCACCGTGCAAGGCAATGAACACCGCCTCCGTCCCCGGCGGCAGCGTGAACGCGCGCCCCGTCACCTCGACCGCCTCGGCCGCGTAGCCGCACTCGCGCAATCCGCGCAAGGCTGCCGCCCCGCTACGCAGCGAGATCTCCCGCTCCGCCGAAGGCCCCCCCATCAATACCGCCACCCGCATAAATTTCCGCATTCCGAGTTCCGAGTTCCGTATTCCGATTACTCCAGACAAACCACTTCCCGCACCAGTTCCACCCCCGACACGCGCTTCACGGCGTCTTCGATCCGCTGGATCAGCGCCAGCACATCCGACGCCGTGGCCCCGGCCTCCTCGGCCACCACGAAGTTGCCGTGCCGCGGATACACCACCGCCCCGCCGATCCGCATCCCCTTGAGCGCCGCCTCCTCGATCCGCCGCCCGGCGTAATCCCCCGGCGGATTGCGGAACACCGACCCCGAACAACGCAGCCCCTGCATCCACGCCCGTTTCCGCGCGATCTCCTCCCGTCGCGACCGGATCGTGCCCGGATTCCCGGCCGCCAGCCCGAACGCCACCTCGACCACCAGGAAATCGCGCAACGATTCGCAGCCGCGGTATCCCCATTCGAGCGCATCGGCCTGCACTATACACGCTTCCCCATCGCGATTCAAACCGCGAATCCACAAAATTCGTTCGCGCACCTCGTGCCCGTAGGCACCCCCGTTCATGCGCACGATTCCGCCGACGCCCCCCGGCACCCCTTCCAGGAATTCCAGCCCGGCCAACGCCGCTTTCGTCAGGTAATCGTGCAGCCGCGCCAGTGGCACCGCCCCACCGGCGATCACCGTCGTCGCGCCCTCGCGCCGGATCCCTCGGAAAACCGCCCCGGCCAGCCGCATCACCACCCCGCGCACCCCCAGATCACTGACCAGTATGTTGCTGCCCGCCCCCAGAATCCGCAGCGACAATCCAGCCTCGCGGCAGAACCGCAACACCGCCGCCGCATCCGCCTCGCTGGCCACCGCCGCCCAGTAATCCGCGCAGCCCCCCACCCGGTAGGTCGTTTTTACCCCCAGCGGCTCATCCTCCCGCCACACCGAATTCGCCGAAAGACAAGGCGAAGCGTCCCGGTGACCCAACGGAAGGCTTTCAAAAGCCGTCTTCGCCCACCCGGCGATCTTTTCCACATCGCCCGCACCGATCACTAGCAGCCGGTCGCCCGCCCGCAACTGCCGCCGCAAAAACCCCCAGGCCTGCTCCAGCGAAGTTGCCAGCAGCGGTACCGGCACATCGGCCAGCGCACGCTCGCGGAACCGCGCATACAGATCGCATACCATGCCGCCCGGCAACGGCGGTTCCGAGGCTGCATAGACCGGCACCAGTACCAGCGTGTCCACCCCCTCGAAGGCCGCCGGAAAATCGCCACCCAAAGCCGCCGTCCGCGTATAGCGATGCGGCTGGAAGACCGCCAGCAGCCGTCCCGCGTGATCCCGTCGCGCCATCCGCACCAACGCCGCGACCTCGGTCGGATGGTGTGCGTAATCGGAAATCACCCGCACCCCGTCGCGCTCGCACACGGTCTCGTAGCGCCGATTCGGCAGTGCCACCCCGGTGGCAGCCGTTTCCAAAGCCGCGAACGGAACACCAAGTGCCAGACACACCCCTACTGCCGCCAGCAAATTGAGTGCGTTATGATCGCCCCCCAGAACCAGCGGCAGCTCGCCCAACCGTTCGCCGTGCAGGAAAACCGCCAGCCGCCCCGCTGACAGGTGCTCGCCGCGTAATTGCGCATCGGCCGCGAAACCGAACGAAAGCCCGTTCGCCGCCGCCTCACCAAGCCGCCGGGCACGCGGATCGTCGGCACCGTAGATGACCCGTTGCCGCGTCGCGGCCATGAACGTGGCGAAACAGGCCTCGAACGCCGCCACCGATTCGAAATGCTCCATGTGGTCGAACTCGACGTTCGTCACCACGGCGATATCGGGAGCATACAGCGCCAGTGTGCCATCGCTCTCATCGGCCTCGGCCACCAGGATGCCGCCGTCGCCCGCGTGTGCCACCGCTCCCAGCGACGGCGACTCCCCACCGATGCACCACGACGGATCCCGTCCCGCCGCCCGCACAAGTTGCGCGATCAGCGTAGCGGTCGTCGTCTTGCCGTGCGATCCCGCCACCGCCACCGCGACGCCGCTAGCCGCCAGCAGCACCGGCAGCACCGCGCCGCGCCGAACAACCGGCAGTCCCGCCGCTCGCGCCGCGGCCAACTCCTCGTGATCCTCCCGCACCGCCGGCGTCCGGATCACCCAGGCCGCCCCGCTATCGGCAATATGCCCCGCCGCATGCCCCACCTGAAGCGCGACGCCCGCGCACTCCAGCGACTCCGCCAGCGTTCCCCGCACCACATCGCACCCCGACACCGGGACCCCGCGCGCCCGCAACAGCAGCGCCACCCCCGCCATGCCGACCCCGCCAACTCCCACCATGTGACACGCCACCCGCTCCTCAATCAATTCTCTGATCATAAGGGGTCAGTCCTTGCATTGTAGCATTAATTCCTTAAGCTGCTTGTAATCATCCCGAACGGCATCTCTAATTTGCCTCGTGGCGCGACTGATATTGCTTCTGTGTCCGATATTCAACCGTGAGCAGAGCCAGCCACTGGATGCAGTCGTCGAACTCCTGATCAACCAAACCAAGGCCTGTTTTCGGGGATCGGCCGACTTCCACCCTCTGACTTCGATCAGGTCAGCGTGGAGTTTCTGAAGGCCCCGATCCAGAAGTAGATCCGCAGCCATTTCGTCATGCTCGCGAACGCCGGCACCGCTGTAGGATTCCCGTTTGTGGGGCGCAATCTGTTTGTGAAGCTGCTGAAGAATATCCTTATGAAATTCATCGGACCCAAGGTACCATCCCCTTCGTATAGAATCCCATTCAGAATCATCGTCCCGCCTTTCATGGCAGGCACCAGCCCTTTCCTGCATGTATTTGGCATAACCGCGAGCAGAGGCTTGATGACTTGAAAGAATCCGTTCAGAAACAAGCCAATCCGGGCAGAGTGCCTTGCCGATGATGGCGGGGTAACTACTCCAAGGGAACACTTCCAACGGAGTCTTACTGGATGGCAACAGCGCTGCACGGGCGGGATTCAGATGAATATAATCACCAACCATTCTGAAGTACTCAGGTTCTGCAGGATCAATGATAATGGCTTTATAACGTCCCTGAAAAATATGCCCTTTCAGGTTGTGAATGAGATTGAATCGTACGGTGTAGGTGGTTTGGAGCCAGTGCATCCCTTTGACCAGCCCACCCTCCGGTGTCTCCAGTAGCAAGTGATAGTGGTTATTCATGAGTACATAGCTGTGGATCCGCCATCCTGTACGCTCGCAAGCTTGACCCAATGCCCGTAGGAAGCGTAGGCGATCTTCTTGACAGAGGAAGATCGACTCTTGCCGATCCCCGCGACTCATCACATGGTACAGGGCTCCCGGGTACTCTATCCTTGGTTTTCGCGGCATAGTGGTGGCAGCTTCGCTATTGGCTCGAAAAATAGCAAGCCAATTACAACAATTCAAGGACTGACCCCTAGCCAGAATGGATGCCGGAGAGTCGCTCGTCTCCAACCAACGCACCAGCGACGGGCCTGTCGACAGGCCATTCCTCGGCAGTGACCCAAGTTCCCCGAAAATTATGCATCCTTCTCCAGGTAACTGATCATGCCGAGCAGGCCGCCCCAGTGGTAGAAGGCGTCGCTGCTGCCGACGTCGCAACCGGTGCCGGTGTCGCTATGGTAGTTCTCATGCACGTGCCCTTGCTCACGCCACTCCTTCAGCAACAACGCCTCGGACTTCTCCACGAGTGCCTTACGCGCCTCCGGTAGGTCGTATTTCCTCAAGCCCAGGTAAACGAGGAAGTTCATGGGTGCCCAGATGCGGCCGCGCCAGTATCTTTGATCCGGATAGGCGGGATCGTTACGGGCGATGGACGGCAGAATCCACTCGCCCCAGAACTCGTCCGGGTTGAAGAAGTGCTCATCGATCATCCGTTGCGCCTGCTCCGGCGTGGCCACCGCCGCCAGCAAGGGGTAGAAATGCGTTGGCGACAGCCGCTTGCAATAGTCTCCCGTCGTCAACTTTCGATTCAGGAACATGCCGGTCTCCTCGCACCACATGCTCTTGAGCTTCACGGCATAGCGATCGGCCCGTTGGTTCAGTTCGCCGATGACCTCGTCGCGGCCGATGCGCTTGGCAAGATCGGCCAGCGCCTTGCCGTCGGCAATGTATAACGACATCAGCCCGACATCCGCCAGCATCAGCAGGTGCTTGTCACTATCGAACGGGACGTCGTCGTACATCGGCGAATTGTCCAGTCCCGACTCCAGCGCACCGCCAAACCGCTCGTTCACGCCATGGGTTTCCCAAACATTCCCTGTAACCGGTTCATAAGGGGAAGTTCCCCAGCATAAGTAGCCATCGCAATCCCGGTTCCGAGGCCACCAGCGGTTCCATTTGAGAAGAGCCTCGAAAAGCGTCTCGGCCAGAACCGTTTCCTTGAACATGTCACACAGCGCCTGCACGGTAATCGCACCCACAGGCGGCTGGGAGCGATCGCGCGTCTTCATCCCACTGGGATGCGCCATATTGGGAATAAAACCATCCTCTGTCGCTTCCTCGGTAATTGCAATGGCATTCGCATACGCCAGTTCCTTGTTTTCCACGCCTGCCATCCAGGCCGCGAAATAGGTGTCCCAATCGAACAGCGTCCAACCACCGGACGCACAGCTCCAGACACGCGACACGGGGGAAATCACACGATCCTTGAAGGGATCGTAAATCGTATCCCAAGCCAGACAGATTTGCATGGCATTGTAGACTTCGCTGAGTTTTTCTCGACCGGAAAGAACCGTTTCCCGGTTGCGATTCACAATCGCGGCGGTTTCGACTAAACGCGCCGGATTCGAACAGATGCAGACGGGGCCGTCCAGCTCGACGAACAGGTACGGCGTATCAAGCTCGGTGACGGGCTCGTCGTTGCGCATGGTCCCGGATGCTGTCACAGCCAATGACCGATCGGTATTTTCGATGAACAAGGTGTCGCCATCGCGGCGGACGGAGCCAGGACGGTTCCACAGGATGGCGCCACTGATGGTCAATGCCGGTGCCTGGATCAACTCACGAAGCGGCGTCACAACAGCAAACCAGTCGTCACCATCAACGGCGGTTTCGATCTTGAGTTTCGCACCCGGCCATTCCTTTTCCTTGACCTTTACACCGCCCCATTCCAGTTCCAGCGATGTATACGTGCCGTCGTAGGATCGCGGCCCGGGGACCACAATCTCGTCACGCTTGCCCTTTCTACCGATCAAGGCTTCGCGCAGGCAACAACCCGTACTGCAAACCTTGACCCCTAGCGAGATGGCAAATCCATCCGGCAGATGCACATGCGACAGAACACTACGAACATTCCAGGTATTCCAACCTTCTTTCAGTGCCATATGATCCCCTTCTCTTTATTCAGTAGCCACAGGTGGTGAACGGACCGACCGGCATACCATCCGTATTATAGAGGAGGTGTCCGAGGGGTTGCGCGGTATACGCATAACGCACCGCGACAGGTTCCTGGACGCCTTGCGCCGAGACGATCAAGTCGGCACCGTCAATCCTGCCGTCAGCCCAGTGCCAGCTTCCATCCTTTGCCTGGATCGCGAGCCATTGCAACTTGGCATCGGGTGTGGGTTCGGGAGGGGCAAAACCATCCTTTTTGGCAATCATCAAACCCTCTCTCGCGTCATCGGTGAATGACACCCGGATCGCGCGGCCTTCGACCTTGTGGCTTTTGTAGAGGGGGCATGCCATGGTGTTTTCCTGCTTGTAGACATTTTTCAGGACGGAGCGGGCCAAACGGACCCCCGTATCGTACTTATTGGGCGGATGCTCGCCCGGCGTACCGACATCAATGGTTACCGCCATCCCGGTGTTCGGCACATCAAGCGTCTCGACAAACGCCTGCCGGATCTCAGCACGACCATCCCCACCGGCGGGGTTGTCCAGATCCGACTCGCCCAGCCCCGGTAGCTGGACATAGTGAACCGGGAAATCCCCTTGCTTCCATGCCTTGCGCCACCCGGTAATGAGCGATTCGAGCTTGGGCTGATAATCACGCCCATCGGATTGATTGCTCTCCCCCTGATACCAGATTGCCCCCCGAATCCCGTAGCCCACCAAGGGTTCTACGAGACGGCTGTAATTCTTTCCCGTCGGATACGGCAGCTGGTTCAACCAGGATTCAATATTGGAGCCTCCCACCGCCGTCACCATCAACCCCATGGGCACGAGCACATCACGCTGGACGCGACGGGCAAAGAAAAAAGAAACCCTGGAACACGACACCACGGTTTCCGGTGAGCATACCAGCCAGGTATCCTTGCCGGCATTGTAGAGGCGTAATGCGGGATAGTTCGCCTTGTTCACGCTGCCCGGCGGATAGTTCTTCGGGTGCCCCGCCCGCCGCAGGCTGCCCGCTATGTTGGACTGCCCGGCACAGAGCCACACATCCCCGACCAGAAGATTCTTAAGCTCCGTAACCGCCTTCATGCCGTCGCGTTCACATGTAATAATCAGTGCCTTTCCGGGAGGCGACGCATTGACCGAACTCAACGCGTCAGCCTCCAACGGATCAAGCTGGAGGCACCATTTTCCATCCGTATCAGCTAGCGCCGTCTTGGTCTGGCCATCAAAGGCAACCGTTACTGCCGCCCCCGGAAGCGTCGCGCCCCAGATCGGCAGTTTGATATTCCGTTGCAGAACCGCGTTGTCCCGGAACGGCTGCCCCATTTGGGGCAGCAGGGTGGGTTCCTGCCGGATCGCCGTTTCTTCGGCCCCAACCGCACCGGCACCCATGATGCCGGTCATCATCAACACACCTATCGTGCAATAGAACTTCATCAGAACCGCCTTTCCAACCTGTAACTTCAATTCGTTTGAACGTCGAACATCGAACATTCAACATCGAACATCAAAGGAAGAGAGATTCCACACTTCGATGTTCAGCGTTCGATGTTCAAGGTTCGATGTTCACTTTTCCAGTCTCACCCTGCATCATCTTGGTGGGCCAAGGGCCCCAACTACCCTGTAACGTCATTATTGACCACTCTTAAACGACTACTCCTCCAGCCACAGGATACTCGTAACGCCGCGCGGGTAGTACTTGCTGCCCTTGGCTACGCCACTGCTCATCTGGTCACTCCAGGCAAAACGCAAATTCTCGGCCTTGAGGAGCCATGCACGGTGGGCCGCGTCAGCGGTCTTGCCCATGGCAGCGGAATCGAAGCCGAGAACCTTACGGGCCACAAACTGGCAGAGATAGATTTTGGAAAGCCAACTGTTGTCTGCCGTACTCGAAAGCTTCCAGCCGCCGTCCTCGTAGAGACAGACGTCCTTCTGCAAAACAGAATTGAAGTGCGTTTTCAGTGCCGCGATCAACTCGCCGTACGGCCCCTTCTCCGTGAGCATCTGCTTCTGCCCGAGCACCCAGGGGAAGACCAATCCTTCAATCGCAGGAATGATCCGCGAGTCACAATCCTCGCCCATGATGGCCGGGATGTAGCCAGCGCGGGTAAGATTCCCGGCGATGGTCGTGGCGGCGCGCTGCGCCTGATCACGCGCAGCAGCGGCCTCGTTCTTCATCCCGTGTTCTGCAAACACGGTTTCCATGGCAAGATACGCCGCCCAGCCTTTGACGGCGATATAGACATTGTTGCGGGCCTGACCGAGCGACTCGTCGAGACTGTCGTAGGTCGTGATCTCCGCTCCGTCCCCAGTACGGGAACTGTCCAGGGCCATGATCCCGTTGCGCTCAGACGTTTTCGGATTGTCACGGTTGAGCATGGATTGCAGGCACTTCGTGAAAACCGGCAGATTCTGCTTGAGCCAACGCTTGTCACCACTCCCCTTGGCATACACGGCGGCGCACAGGATCCAGTTCACCAGTTGCTCGTGGGTCATATGACTGAAGCAACCGGTCAGGCCGGTGAGTTCGTATGAGGAGAAGCCCGGCTTCGTGAAATGGTTACGCACGCCCATGTCATGCGTGAAGCTGAGGCCGCCGGGGTGGCTATTCTTTCCGTCTCGAAAATGCAACTTGTCGGTATACGAATAGCGGCGGGTAAACAGATCCAGCTCGTTACGTACGGTCCATGGGTTCAGCTTCATTTCGAAGAACAGCTGGTCCACGGTCAGGTCGAAGGTGTTCATCATGCGATACTCGCCCTCGTTGACAACCCAGACGGGCTTCTTCTTGTACTCCAGGAGCTGCGTGGAACCATAATAGCTGCGGATCGCATGGGCCATCATCCACCGCTGATCCTCGCTGATTTTCTTCCGCGCCAGCAGCCGGTCGGCCGCTTTCGCGCGGGACTTTAACCAGGCATAACTGGAGAGGGCCGTTTTCGCCACATCGCCGATCGATTTATAGTAGCGCTGGTAGTAGTAGGAACATGGCATACCCGTGGTGACAATGCCACCGCGATAAAAGCAGATCGCGAAGCGGAAGGTCGCCTTCCTGCCGGCGGGGACATGGCAGAACATGAGCCCGGTGCCTCCCAGATGGAAGTTGTAGTTGAACGCATGCTTTTCCTTGAGCAGGTTACCTACGCCGAAACCCAATGCCGGTGTGACCGACTTGCTGTCCGTGAAGATCCCGGTGGCCTGCCCTTTGGCAAGGCCGTGCATACCGTCGGCATCTTCAATAATGTTGTAGGCATCGCCACCGCGGCCGCTGGCATAGCCAAAGAATGCACGCCGATCCCGACTGCATTGCGTATTGTCAATGGTAAGCTCCGCAACCACGGCCGGACACAGAACCTTCTTCAGCGTCGAGTCATCCGCCCCGCCTGGCTCTGGAACCCCTTCGACCAGGGAATAAACCGTAAAGGTCAAATCACCGGCACGCCAGCAGTCCGTGCCGAGTGCAAAATCGCGTTTAATTTTCGCTTGGGGAAACGACGTGAGGATATTCTGGGTCGCGTTCGCCTTTTTCGTGTGATCATAACGACTGGCTTCATCTTCAGCACCGGCGTAGAACGGCAGAGACTCGTATGCGTTCCCCTTGCGCGTCTCGACCCCGACGTAGACATTCTCGCCAGCCGGACCACCCAGCTCGAGTCCCAAGCCTCCGTTTTGCCCCAGGCACCCCAGGGTAAAACTACTGTGCGCACCGATCGGCGCGTGCAAGGCGTTGAAAAACAGGTTCATCTTTCCTCCATGTGATTTAGCTCCTTAATCGCAAATTGTTTGAGTAAATGAGTCGATAATATAGCATGGCGTATCGCCAATTCCAAGCGTTGTAAGTGTTCAGTGTTCAGGGGTTCAGAGTTCAGGCAATATTTTGGGAACCAACGACCATTTCGG
>CAZOXS010000387.1:0-4782 GCA_964583785.1 uncultured Victivallales bacterium | reverse complement strand
GCCATCCTTGTCACGATCCTCGTCTCCATCTTCGTCGGGCTTGATCTTCGTCCCGATCTTCGTCATGATCCTCGCCGCTATGCGCTGGGGTGCGCGACGGTCCCCGTCACCGACCGGTCAAGAAGTTATTGAGAAGTTACGGTTTTATGAGAGAAATCGGATTCCAGTGCCGGCAATGCGGACACTGCTGCATCAACGTGAGCGGTGCGTTTTCGGCCTGTGCAACGACGGCCGACATCGAGCGATGGGAGGCGGCGGGGCGGGAGGATATCCTGGCATGAGTGGAGCCGATAGAGATCGGCGATGAGTGTGTGTACGATCTCTGGATCGATCCCGAAACGGGCGACGATGTCAGCCGCTGCCCGTGGTTGGGAAAAACACCAGACTCGGAACGCTACGTCTGCCGCATCCACGACCTGAAGCCGGATCATTGCCGGGAATACCCGACATCCAGGCGACATGCAGACGAGACCGGCTGCCCCGGTTACGCGACATCGTACCGTGAAAGGAAAGTCCCGAGAGAAGCCAAAACAGATCGTTGACATGTGGGTTTGACGCCGCGCGGATGTTCCGGCATGATGCTGTCGGTTTTGTGAATGGGGCGGTGTCGGTGTTGAATGCGTGATGTGGCGGAGGCGGTGAATTGATTAGAAACGCCGGGGTCAAGATGGGATTGGGAATGATGATGGGAGATGGCGATGCTTAGTATCACTTCTCTTTATCTGCTAGTGTGGTGCGATTTTGGTTAGGTTAACGAAGAGAGGTCTAGTATGAATGCCGAACTCCTTAAGAGATGTGTGCGAGCAATGGCATCCGTTGATAATCTGGATTTATCCAATCTGTGCGAAACCGTAATCAAAGAAGAGCGGTCTAAAGGCCATAGGCAGCTTGCGAAGCAACTTGATGCGGTTTTTTCGCAAAAACGTTTGCAGTCGGTAAATTCCACGAGGCCAACGCTTACTTCGCTTCCATCTTCCTCGCGGCGAGAGGGCACTCCGTTTGTTGTGAGATTTGCGCCTGAGGAACTCAGGCATATCATGGTTCTCGACGACACCGTTGAGGATCGGTTCCGAGCCATTGAACAGGAGTATGCAGCGCGCGAGCGTCTTGCGAAGCACGGACTTGTTCACAAGAAAAAGATCCTCATTTACGGTCCGCCGGGATGTGGAAAAACACTCGGTGCGGAACGTCTTGCATGGCATACGGGGCTTCCTATGCTCAAGGTGCGCTTCGACACGCTCCTCTCGTCCTATTTCGGTGAATCAGCAAGCAACCTCCGCCAGGTTTTCGAAATGGCAGAACGGGAACCATGTCTGCTTTTCCTTGATGAGTGTGATTATGTAGCGAAGCAGCGCCGGGATTCGCGCGATGTGGGAGAAGCGTCTCGGATCGTGAATACCTTGCTGCAGTTGTTGGAAGATTACAGAGCTCCGGGACTCTTGGTCGCTGCAACAAACCTCGATGAGGCGCTTGACAATGCGGTATTTCGCCGCTTTGACGACGTTTTTTCTGTTTCACTGCCGGGCAAGAAGCAGATTGCAGAGCTTCTTGAGGTGACCCTCTCGTCTATTCAGACCGATCGTCACATATTTTGGCAGAAACTGGCAGACGAACTGAAAGGAATGTCTGCTGCGACAGTTGTACAAGTGGCACAACGGGCAGCCAAGAATGTAATCATGGAAGGCCGTGTCGCTGTGCAACATGCAGATATCCAGATGGCCATAACGCAGGCGTACCGAGTTCGGCAGCAAAGCGAGGTAAACGGTGGCGCCAGCAGATAATGAATTTCCGCATCTGACCTTTGATCGTGTTCGTGAGGGGCGACCTTATTATCCACCGAGCCCTAGAACTCCAGCGCGACAAGCCGAGATTTTGAATGACCGGAACGGACATGTAACGCGCCTCGACACGGCCATGCGGAAGTTGCGGGATGGCTGGTCCCAGTCTCAGGAATCACGCAGGCAGAGCGGCCGGCCTCCGGTCCCCTCTGGTCAACCTCTTGTTGTTGTCGTCGAAGACGGCGCTGATCTTGACTTTTTGCGAAGTGCCTTTGACTTCGAGGTTGTGGCGGAATCAGACGATGGCTATGTTCTCGTGTTGTCCGAAGGCGGGGATCTGGCAAAGTTTCACGAGACCCTGAATAAGTTTTTAGTTGATCAACGCGGGGGAGGAAGTGCAGCCCGCCTCTACGACCTCTGTGAAGATCAGGCGACGCGCCTTGAGCGTGTTCTCAGTCCAGATCTTCATCAAAACTGGAGCATGATTCGCGACGACCAAAGCATGGTTGTCGACATCAGCATCTCAACGGCGGGGACTAAGTGCATCCCGGATTTTCAACCTAAGAAAGATAATGAAGCCGATGTACTTTATGCAGCGCGCCTAAAACGCTATCAGGAACGGCATCAGCAAGTCATAACGGCATGGGAGGATCTTCAGCGGATGCGCGAAACGGAGTTGATTTGCTTTGTCGAAGCCTATAAGGGAGATGTCCTTGATGTTTTTCAAGACGCGGGAGAGAGCATATTTAGCATGCCGGATTGCTTCACAATGAGAGTTCGTGTAACGGGGCAATGCTTAAAGGATCTAGCCGAGAACTACCCGCCGTTGTTCGAAATTGCGGAGGTTGAACGCATCGAGCCGTTCGCAGAAGGGAGCGGAAAATGCAGCGATATCGGGCTGGTCTTGATGCCTCCTGCCGAACATGCACCATCGGTGTGCGTAATTGACAGTGGTATGCAGGAATATCACACATATTTGCAACCTGCTATTCTTGCCTCCGAGGCTGAATGTTTTGTGCCTGGAGAACCTTCAACCGATACGGCCGACTACGTGAATCCCAGTGGGCACGGGACGCGGGTCGCTGGGGCGTTGCTATATGCGGATACATTGCCTGCCGCAGGAGAATCGAGGCAGCTTCCCTGCTGGTTGCACAATGCACGAGTCCTCGACAAGAACAACCGGATTCCTGAGTCGGTTATGCCGGCACTATATATCGAGCGCATTATTGCGCACTACGCTGATGCCGCGAGGAAAAGGCCGGCACGCATCTTCAATCATTCCATCAACAGCCGTGCACCCTATCGTGGGGTGCACATGTCCACGTGGGGTGCTGCCATTGACAAGATGTCCTATGAGAAAGATATCCTCGTTGTGCAGAGTGCCGGAAATATCGAGAGTAGTTCCGTGAACCCTTTGACAACCGGGATTGCTCAGCATCTGGACGCGGGGCGCACTTATCCTGAATATCTGCTCGAGCCGTGTTGCCGTATTCGCAACCCCGCGCAGAGCTTGAATGCACTGACTGTCGGATCCGTAAGTCCGGCTGCGTGGAATGATGGTAATTACCAAGGTATTAGCGGCGAAGGCCGTGCGTCGGCCTTTAGCCCTGCCGGATCTGGAATCTGGAATAGTATCAAGCCAGACGTTGTAGAGTTTGGTGGTGATTTTGCACGAAGTAACACGAAACCGACACTGGTTGTGCTGCGGGATGCGCTGTCACTGGATTTGCCTCGCTCGACAATGTATAGTCCGGGAGCCACAGCGCAAGATGCCGTCGGCACGTCCTTTTCCGCACCAAAGGTTTCGTATGTGGCGGCAAGAATTGCGGCAGAATTTCCAGATGAACCGTGCTTGCTGTATCGTGCACTGATTGCTAACTCTGCCAGGTGGCCGGAGTGGGCGGACCGGCAGGAAGACAAGCTAGCGGTACTCAGGCAGATTGGGTATGGCGTCCCGAGTGTCGAACGCGCTACTCGAAATACGGAACATCGTGTCACGCTGGTGACATCCGGCGAACAGAGGATACCGGCACGAGAAGCACATGTTTACCACGTTCCGGTCCCTGAAGAACTTCGAACCCCAGGCGGGGATTACCGCGTGCGCATTGATGTTACGCTTTCGTATGCTGCTAAGCCACGCAGAACGCGCCGCATGCACCGAGGATATCTTTCCACGTGGTTGGACTGGCAGGTGAGTAAGCAGTCGGAGACATTTGACTCGTTCTGCAGTCGCATGTTCCGGGATGAAAGTGCAGAAGATGACGGTGATGAGATCTTTCGCTGGATGTTACGCGAACGCTCGAACCACGGTGTAATCGAAGGAATTAGTCGACAGAATGGAACGCTCCAGAAGGATTGGTGCTACCTTAGATCATACCAGCTACCACATGATTTCTGTATCGCCGTGCGAGGGCACCCTGGATGGGATCCGTCCCCGGAAACAAAGGCGAAGTACGCCCTTGTTGTTTCGTTCGAGGCAGTTGATGGAGACCTGCAAATCTATCAACATGTACGCACGGCTATCGAAACTAGAATTGAAATTGAAGCGCGCGAACGCGTTACGATATCTACGGAAGAGTGAGGGGATTGTGACGAGACTTTCACAGGTGGAGCGTGAGCGGGTGATTGCCCTGATTGCGGAGGGCAAGCCGCTGCCGGTCAAGTACCGGGCGGCGCTGTTTGCGGATGATGATGCGGAGTATGTCGAGGCGACGAAGGATTATCGGTTGGTCTATAAGGGTAAGATGCCGAAGGAGGCGGTGCTCCGCACGACGCCTGCCGCTCCACTTCAGCGCATTAGGTCCTTCAATGCCGACAACCCGTTCGATGACGATTGGCGCAATATGCTGATCTTCGGCGATAATCTACTTGCCCTGAAGGCAATCTACAATGACCAGCAGGGGCCGGACCATTTCCGGACACGGAACAAAATCAAACTGATCTACATCGATCCGCCCTTTGCCACACGGCAGGATTTCATGAAGGATCGCGAAAAGGCTTATCG
>CAZOXS010000386.1:0-8505 GCA_964583785.1 uncultured Victivallales bacterium | reverse complement strand
CAGATCGTGAAATCGATTTCATGGCCGACCGCCGAGATCACGGGGATGCGCGAGCGGGCGACGGCGCGAGCGACGACCTCCTCGTTGAAGCACCACAAGTCTTCGAGGCTACCGCCACCGCGGCCGACAATCAGCACATCCAGTCCGCCGATTTCGTTGAGACGATCAATCGCCGCCGCGATTTCCTCGGCCGCCCCGACCCCCTGCACCTTCACCGCCGCCAGCAGCAGGTGCAGGTTCGGGAACCGGCGCGTAACGACATTCAGGATGTCGCGGATCGCCGCGCCGGACGCCGAGGTCACCACCCCGACATGTTGTGGCAAAAGCGGCAGCGGGCGCTTGCGTTCAGCGGCGAAAAGACCTTCCTCAGCCAGCTTCTTCTTCAGGGCCTCGAAGCGCGCCTGTAGACTGCCCAGCCCCCCCTCCTCCATCGAACGCACCAGAATCTGGTAGTTGCCGCGCTTCTCATAGACCGTGACATCGCCGGTCGCCCGCACAACCATGCCGTTGCGGGGTTCGAATCGCATCATCCGCTGGCTGCCCTTGAACATCACCGCGCTGATCTGCGCACCTTCATCCTTGATCGTGAAATACAGATGCCCCGATACCGGACGGCTCAGGTTCGAGATCTCGCCCTCAACCTCGACCGCGCCAAACGCCCGTTCCAGCGCGCCCTTGATCCGGCGCGTCAGCTCCGTGACCGTCAGCGCGCGATTTTCCCCTTTTTCCTCTGAGTCGTACATGGGCTGAAGCCTATCCGATGTTGTCCCTGATTTCCAGCACCTTCCGGTCCCAGCCTTCATTGCTGACGCTTTGCGAGATCAGCCGGCGAGCGGCTTCAGGTAATTGAAGTTGATGTTCGAGCGCCGTGAGCCATGCCTCGTCGCGTTCACACAGCATGACATGGTCGCCATACGGCGCCAGTTCCGGCACGGACGAGGCGACCACGGGAACCCCTGCCGCCAGCAACTCCTTGGCCTTAACTGGATTGACACTTTCCATCCGGGCATGCGACAGATCATACGGAATGATCGCCGCCTTGAACCCGCGGCAGTAGTCTGGCAGGAAGGCGTGCTCGCGCCTGCCGAGTAAATGCACATTCGCATGACGGCGCAGATCAGTCACATCGCCGTAGATCTCGCCAATCAGGACAAATGACCAGTCCGGGCGCGCTTGCGCCAGACGCGCGATCAAGGCGAAATCGACCCAAGCATGCAGATTGCCATAAAAGCCGACAATCGGTTGTGCAATATTGGCGAGATCCGCCGGCAACGGCAATGTCCGGTCTAACGCCCTGGCAAACGCCTCGAAGTCGACACCATGCGGCATGTAGACAATGGGCGGCGAGGCGGAGTCCTTGCCGATGGCATCGAACTTCTCGACCAGATAGCGCGAAGTGGCAAACACGGCATCGGCACACGCAATGAGCCGGGATTCCCTGCCTGACATCCATGCCCCGTCCAGATTGTGAAATTTCGTCCAATCATCCGCACAATAATAGATGATTCGAAAGGGCAAACGCCGGGTACATTTAGATCCGGTTCCTTCACCACCTGTCGGCAGCAAATCCACGGCATTCGGAACGAAACACCAGTATTCGATTGTGCCCTTGAATCCGAGCGGAATCTCGCGCCATAGATAGAAGCGGAACAGCAGGCGATTGAGCCAGCGACTGAGTTTCCATTCGGCTTTCGGCACAAGCATAGGGCGCAGAACACAGAGACTGTTTTCCTTCGGTTCGGCCCGCCGCAGGCCCGAGACAAGACGGTGCCGTAACCGGCGCCAGTCCTTCAGGGATCCCACCTGTGGCTTGCGCGTTCCGATCGAGCAGACCCACAGGACCGGAATGGATTTTGCCATTTCCCGCAGGATGTGCGTGGTACAGGTGGGAACGTCCCCCCAGTCCTTGGTGAACGCCACAATAAACACGTCATCTCGTAAACCCGCATCCGTTGTCACCACGATCCTCCTGTCAGTCGGCATTCTCCGGCGAAATAATGGAAAGCACGCATTCAGCCGCACGGGGCCAGTCATGAACCGCAACGGAGGCCTGGACGGCATTCCGGTCCCATGACGCGTGCAGTGCCTTCATCAGCGCCTGAGTGACGTCATCGGGCAGCGTTTCATCATTTGCGCGAACAACAAAACCATTGACGTCATCGACCACAATTTCCGGAACGTCACCGACGGACGTAGCCACCACTGGGGTGCCGCAGGCAAGCGCCTCAATCACCACGTTCGGCATTCCTTCGGATCGGCTGGTCAACAGGAGCAAACCGCTTCTGCGCATCCACGACGCCACCTCCCCGCGCGAAAGACAGCCTGAGAAGGTCACCTGATTTTCAATTGCCAGCTGCCTGGCGAGCCGCTCCAGGCGCCTGCGCATCGGCCCAGCCCCCACCATCACCAGTTGCAAGCGGGTTCCCGCAGGAGTCGGGTAACCATCCGCGTGAATGCGGGTCAGTCCGGCAAACGCCCGCAACGCCAGATCGGGTCGCTTGATCGCCACCATATTCCCGACCCATAGAATGATCCCAGTATCACGCGTCTGGTTTTGGTCGGGATGAAACACGGTACGATCAACACCATTCGGCACGACAGAAATGCAGGCGTCCTGGATACCCCGGCGCACCAATTCGTTTTTCATGAAGTCGGCGTTGACCAACACGCCTGCGGCATTGGATAACACGCGGCGACACAAACGGCCTCGAATCGGCGAATCAAGATGAAAACGGTCCGACCCGTGCAGGCGTATCCAGCAGGGTTTTCCCAATCGTGAAGCCAGCCAAACCGCCGCGAGCGCATCCGGGTAAAGCCAGCTGGCGACCACGGCATCACTGCCGCGGGTGAAATTCATGACACGGCAGAACGCAAATCGGTACCAAAGGAAAGACAGCGACCGTCCAATAAGCGGTAGATAGAAGCAAGGGACGTACTGAACCCGCAGGTGCTTGCCGACAATCGCGGTCACCTCCGCAGGGGGTGCCCAGCGCCGGATCAGACGCCACCGCCAAGGGCGCCATTCCGGAACGGGAACCAGCACATTCACCGCCCCCCCGGCAAGCGCGAGCTGTGCTTGCATAGCGCCCACAAACGACAGGTTGAACATGCCGTTACGGGGGGCGTCCGGACGCGGAAACAGGTTGGAGACAAATAGTACAGTTCTCACGCTGCGTAAGCGTACCATCACGCTTAGCGACGCCAAAGCAAATTTTCACGCTCGACATCGGAATGTCCAATCCTGCACACTACAGCCATGAAAACGTCTGTCAAAGCAATCGGACTGGTGATCATCGGCAATGAAATCCTCGATGGGCGGCGTCAGGACGCCCATTTCGAGAATGCGCGCTTGTTACTGCGGCAGCATAACCTCAAACTGGCCTACTCGCTGGTGCTGCCGGATAGCGCCCCGGCTATTACAAGCCAATTGGAATGGGCGATGCATAAGGCCGGCTGGCCTTTTTTCTGCTGCGGCGGGATCGGCTCGACACCTGATGACATCACCCGCCAGTGTGCGGCGGTTGCCGCGGGCTTGCCGCGGGTCCCCCATCCGGAGGGCACGGAGAACCTGCGCCTCAAGTTCGGGGACGCTTGCACGCCAGCCCGACTGCGCATGGCGGAATTCGCACAAGGTGCGGAACTGATCCCCAATCCGGTCAACAACGTCGCCGGATTCAGTATCCGTAACGGCCATTTCATGCCGGGATTCCCCAACATGGCCAAACCGATGATGCAATGGGTCCTCGAAACCTATTACGAAAAGGGCAGCGAGCAGGGTGCCGTCACGTATGTCGCCATTGGGGTGCGCGAGGCGGATCTATGCGACCTGATGGAACAGTTCGTGAGCGAGCATCCGGATGTCAGCTTCTCGAGTCTGCCGATCGCGATGCCCAAAAATGGCGGTTACGAGCTGCATCTCGGCGTCTCGGGCCCCGCCGCCGAAGTGACGCCCGCCGCGCATCACCTGGCAAAAGCGTTAAAGAACGCCGGGGTGGTCTTCTCGGACGTGGTTGTAACTTCATCCGGTTGAAGTCAGATTAAGGCGAAAGATTAGGGCGAAAGATAAAGGTTGCTTATGCTCCCTCCTAATCTTTTGCCTTAATCTTTCGCCCTAATCTCGTCTCCGAACAGCCCCGAAGATAGCCCAAAATATTTTCCATCAGTCCAGCAGCAGATGCAGCAGGGAACGCGATAATCGCCGCATGCCCTCGATATCGGGATACTGCGCCTCCAGATGGCGAAAGTTCGCGCTGTGATCAATGCGACGGCCCGGCCGTTCCTCGGCCGGCACCACGGCATGCAGCATCTCATGAAAAAGGATATACGCGACAAACGCCCGTGGAACGCGCGGATCATCTAGCAACGGATGGATACGCACCGTTCGCGTGGCATGCGACCAGGAACCGTAGCGGATCGATCGCGAGCACGTACGCCGACGGGTGCGGGGCCGCCTCGCCCCCCAACCGAGCTGGCATTTCACCGAGCTGTTGAAAAAACGGGTGTTGACCTCGTCGGCAATCTCGCGCAGGTCATGAACCTGACCGCGAGTCTGTAGGCGTCGCGCTGGTTTGCGGCACTCGTCCGCCGGAACCCGAATCCGTCGCGCATAGTCTGCAACCACGCACCAGGCGCGACGATCGCGAGTACGCAGGTAACGCGCCAAGGCCTCGCGCACCGGAGCCGGTGCTACCAGAAACTGCTCGTGCAGGCGGATGCGCGCGTGCCCCTCGCGCAGGAAGATGACCGAGATCATGGAAACGCGATTACGGGTAGCTATCAATTCCACACGGCAACAGCCAGCCTCGGCAAGATAGCGCCGCAGTTGTTCTACCGTCTCCGGCACGGATACCGGATCAAACAATTCCCGCTCGTAGCGCGCCTGTATATCTGCCTGCAACATCATGATGACCAGGACGGTGTTTCGGGAAGCGCAGCCAGGAATGCATCGATTTGCGCGTTCTCATCATCATCGCCGTATTGACCGGCAAGAAAGCGTTCAATGAATGTGGCATTGAACTGCCGCCAGCTTTCGACTTCACGGCCCGGTACGATCGGGTAGAACCGCACACCGGCTTCCTGTGCGGCCTCAAGATCGCCCGGTGCATCCCCGATCAGCAGTATTTTGCCTTCGGCATATTTGCCGGTCGCCGCCAATCGGATCTGCTCGGCCTTGGTGCCGATCTCCTGCCCCGCGATCAGACGCACCAGTCCGTCGATCCCGTGCACGCGCCATTCCGACACCAACGCCGCCTCGGGCGTCTGCGAAACCACCATGGCATCCGCCGCCCCCGCTATCCGACGCAAGGCGTCCAACGCACCCGCAAACGGGGGAATCGGTTCGGGGCGCGCCTCGATAGCGCCATTCACTGCCAGACTCCACGCCAGCAGTCGGCGTAGCTCGGGATTGCCGTCGCGCGCGACCGCCTCCGCCAGTGTCGGGTTACCCAGGGCAACCCCGGATTCGACATACTGACGGATCGCCTCCACATCCGGCAAGGCAATCCCGGCAGCCTTCACGTCCGCACGTTCGGCTAACAAATCGAATGTCTTGAGCAGCGCGAAGAACCGGTTGCGTCCGCGCCAGACCGAACGCAGATTGACGAACTCCGCTGTTTCGCGAAGCACCCGTTCAATGCGCTCCAAGCCCCAGAACTGAATGATCAGGGGATGAAAGACCTCGCACTGTTTGATGGTCATGCTATCGAACACACAGCCATCGGAATCCACGCCGATAAAAAACGCATGCATCGGCCGCAAGGACCGCAAATCATCCTGACTATACATATCCATCATGCCTCTCCCGACCTTGTTCACGGTTATCCACTAATGTATGCGGGATTGTGGGGTTGTGAGTATGTGTGGAAATACGAACATCATCCCGACTCACACACTCACACACAATCTCGCCACGTTGCACCCCCGCATCATCTTGTCAGCCCAAGTCCCCCTGCTAGTAAAGTGTCTGTTAAATATCATACCGCGTGCCGCCACGCGACTGAATATTACGGGTTGACCAATCAATCACTTTCACTTAATGTGTCAGCAGCCTGCAGCAAGACAGGCGCACAAGAAGATGGGGGTAAGCGCACCGTAACCAGCAGTGGAGGTTGATATGAAGTTGTTCTTCCCGCGAGAAACTGCAACTGGCGAGACACGTGCCGCCATGGTGCCGGCGCTGATCGCCAAACTCACGGCACTTGATGCGGACGTTCAAGTCGAGAGTGGCATCGGCGGCAGCATCAACCAGCCGGATGAGGCCTACGCGAAAGCCGGGGCCGCCATCATCACCGATCGCGCCGCCGCGCTGACTGATGCCGACCTGGTGCTGCGGCTGAATCCGCCACCGGATGCCGAGATCACCCTCATGAAGCGCGGTTGCATCCATGTCAGCTATCTGGACCCGTTTTTCCATACCGGCCGGGTCAGCGCCCTTGCCGATGCCGGCGTCGAGGCCATCTGCATGGAAATGATTCCGCGGACGACGATTGCCCAGAAGATGGATGCACTCAGTTCGCAAGCGAATCTGGCCGGCTATGCGGCCGTGCTTCAGGCGGTCACACGGCTGGATAAGATCGTCCCCATGATGATGACACCGGCAGGAACCCTGTCGCCCGCCAAAGTGTTTGTCATCGGCGCGGGTGTGGCGGGCCTACAGGCCATCGCGACGGCCAAGCGATTGGGGGCGCGGGTCGAGGCGTTCGACACCCGCCCCGTCGTGGAGGAGCAGGTGCAATCGTTAGGTGCCCGGTTCCTCAAGGTCGATCTCGGCGAGACTGGCCAGACCAGCAGCGGTTATGCCAGGGAATTGACGCCGGAACAGCTGGAATTGCAACGGCAGGCGATGGCCAAAGCCTGTGCGCAGGCCGACATCGTCATCACCACGGCGCAGCTTTTCGGGCGCAAGGCTCCCCGGATCATCACCTCCGCCATGATCGAGGGAATGACTGCCGGAAGCGTGATCGTCGACATGGCCGCCGAGTCCGGCGGCAATGTCGAGGGGTCCGAACCCGGCCGCGATGTGGTGATCAACGGCGTCACGGTTATCGGGGCCGCCAACCTTGCCGGACAGGTTCCCGTCGCCGCCAGCCAGATGTACGCCAGCAACCTGGTCAACTTGGTCGAGCACTTCTGGGATGCCGAATCCAAAGCGTTCACGCTCGACCGCGAGGACGAGATCATACAGGGCGCGCTGCTGACATTCGGCGGCAAGGTTGTCAACCCGGCCATCAAGGAAAGGATGAACTGATATGGAAAGCATCGGACTGCTGGTTTTTGTCTTCGTACTGGCGATCTTCCTCGGAATGGAACTGATCGCCAAAGTGCCCTCCCAGCTGCATACGCCCCTGATGTCCGGATCTAACGCCATCTCGGGCATTTCGGTTGTCGGTGCCATCATTGCCGCCGGACAGGGAGAGGGCCTTGTGATGACGATTCTCGGCACGACAGCCGTCGCGTTGGCGATGATCAATGTGGTTGGCGGCTATCTAGTCACGGACCGCATGCTGGGCATGTTCAAGCACAAGAAGACGGAGAAACAGTCATGAATGCGGAACCGTTAATCCCCTACCTCTACATTGCAGCCTCGGTATTGTTCATTTTCGGTCTGAAGATGCTGAGCAAGGCGGCCAGTGCCCGCCGTGGCAACCTGGTTTCGTCTGTCGGGATGCTGATCGCGATTGTCGCCACGCTGCTCTATAGCGGCATGGACTACCAGTGGATCGTGGTCGGGGCGATCATCGGTTCGATTATCGGGGCCGCCGCCGCGCGTATGGTCAAGATGACAGCCATGCCCGAAATGGTCGGTCTTTTCAACGGCTTCGGCGGGCTGGCCAGCCTGCTGGTCGGCTGGGCGGAATATCACAAGATGACCGGCCAGGCAGGTGACGGCGACCTTTTCACCCTGATCGCGATTGCGGCGACGGTCTTGATTGGTGGCGTCACCTTCACGGGTAGCATGATCGCCTACGCCAAGCTGGCGGAGAAAATGGAGACGAAGCCGATCCTGTTCAAGGGACAACAGATCATGAATGCAAGCGTGCTGGCCCTCGCGCTGGCCGCTTCAATGGCGCTGTGCCTGATCGCGCCGTCTGCACCCCTGGCCTACCCCGTGTTCGGTGTTATCGTCCTGACCGCGCTCGTACTGGGCGTGCTGGCCACAATCCCGATCGGTGGCGCGGACATGCCGGTGGTCATCGCCTTGCTCAACAGTTATTCCGGGTTGGCCGCCTGTGCCGCGGGTTTCGTGATCATGAACAACGTCTTGATCGTGGCGGGGGCACTGGTTGGTGCCAGCGGCCTGATCTTGACCGGCATCATGTGCCGGGCGATGAACCGTTCGCTAACCAATGTGATGTTTGCCGGCGTGGGAGCTACGGCCAGTGCTGCGGTATCGTTCGAGGGCGAGGCGAAGACGACGTCCGTGCAGGATGCCTACCTGATGCTCGAGTCGGCTTCGTCGGTTGTCTTTGTGCCCGGCTATGGGATGGCCGTGGCCCAGGCCCAGCA
>CAZOXS010000385.1:0-2921 GCA_964583785.1 uncultured Victivallales bacterium | reverse complement strand
TTCCGTGACGATCTCGCGCGGGAGCGGTCCGCCCTCAAGCGCCATTGCCACAATGCGTTTGGCCGCCTTGCGGTAGAGCGTCTTGCGCTGTGGGTCGAGCGCCAGGATCGTGCCGTTGCCCGGCAGGGCGAGCCCGATGCCCTCGCAGAGGCAGTTCATGGAGATGGCCGTGAACATGCCCGAGCAGGAAACGCAGCCCGGGCAGGCGTTCTGCTCGATGCAGGTCAGTTCGCTGTCGCTGATCTTCTGCATGTCGTGGGCGGCGACGCCCTCGAAGACGCTGATCAGGTCGACGACCTTGCCGGCGGGTGTCTTGCCGGCGGCCATGGGGCCGCCGCTGACGAAGAGTGTCGGGATGTTGGCACGCAACGCCCCCATGATCATGCCGGGGACGATCTTGTCGCAGTTTGGAATGCAGATGACGGCATCGAAACAATGCGCCTTGAGCATGGACTCGACTGAATCGGCAATGATCTCGCGCGAGGGCAGGGAGTACTTCATGCCGCCGTGGCCCATGGCGATGCCGTCGCAGATACCGATCGTGTTGAACTCGAAAGGCACGCCGCCGGCCTTCGCAATCTCGCGCTTGATCAGCTTCGCGACCTGGTCGAGATGGGCGTGGCCGGGAATGATCTGGTCATAGGAGTTGCAGACGGCGATAAACGGCTTCGGGAAATCCTCGGCTTTGACGCCGGTTGCCCGGAGCAAACTGCGATGCGGGGCCCGTTCCCATCCTTTTTTGATCTGATCGCTGCGCATGGTTGTAATCCTTTCTAAAGTTAGTTGATGAAAATACAGTGCTTGTGTAGCATGAAACGAAGTAGAATGCAACCGCCGTGCAATTTGTCCAGGCAAAAACTCACTGCCGGCCAGCGCATGAACCAAATGATGGATCCGGAGGTGGCATGCAAACGTATCCCTTTCTTATAATGTGCCTGCTAATCGTCTTCCCAGTGCTTGTCGTGGGAGCCTGGCGGCGCGATCTTATCTGCCATATGGCGAGGATGGCACTGGTCTCCCTGCCGTTTGCCTTTACGGAGTTCATGTTCTATCCGGATTACTGGGATCCGCCGTTTGTGTTTGATGCCGCGGCCAGGTTCGGTTTCGGGCTGGAGGACTTTCTTTTCGTGGCGTCGCTGGGTGCCATCGCAATCGGGCTCTATCCTGCTCTTGCACGAGAAAAACTACAGCCGGTCAAGATGCAGGCAGCAGCACCACCCGTCCTGAAAATTGCCATCGTGATCGCGCTTGCCCTGTTGACGGCCGGGACCGGCTGGGCTGTGGATTTGCCGGCCATATACACGTCGCTGGTCGTCATGCTTGCCATACCGGCCGTCTTGTTGCTGGCCGCCCGTCCGGATCTGTGGCGCCACGCCTGGAAGAGCGGAGGGACAGTGCTGATCGCCTACACCGGCGTCTGTACGGCGCTGGAAATCCTCCTGCCGGGCACCTTCGCCCGGTACTGGCACACCGGGAGTCTTCTGTATGCCTTTGCCGGACCGCTGCCGGTGGAGGAGCTGCTTTACGGTTTCGCGGCCGGATTTGCCGCCGCGGTGATCTATCCGTTTGCATTCAGCCTTGAATTCAGGCACTATCCGACATGCACGCAAAGAAAATAGGCGCATGGATACAGGCCTCCCGTCTGCCCTCACAAGGCTATATCTTCTGCCCGCTGCTCCTCGGGCAGGCACTCTGGTTCAGCCAGTCCGGCGGATTCAGCCTGCCTTTGGCAGGCCTGACCTGGCTGTTCGGTCTGCTTATCCAGCTCTATATCGTCTATGCCAATGATCTGGCCGATGTCGCGGTTGACCGGTTGAACGCGACTTACACGCCGTTTTCCGGCGGTTCACGGGTCCTGGTGGAAGGGAAATTAGGCGTATCGGACCTGAAAACGGCGGTGGCGGTTACCGTATTTCTGAATGGGCTGATCGGACTTTGTCTCCTTTTTCAAGGGCGGCCACTTGCCCCTCTGTTGATTTTGATTTCGCTGGCACTGTTGTGGCTATACAGCTTTGCTCCCGTTCGCCTTTCCTATCGCGGCGGCGGCGAATTCCTGCAGATGGCCGGCGTCGGCGTGATCCTGCCGGTTTTCGGCTTCTACATCCAGGCCGGTTCACTGGAGGCTTTCCCATGGCGGTATGTCGCCGCGCTCCTCCCGCTCCAGCTGGCATGCGCGTTCTCCACCACGCTGCCGGATGAACCGTCCGACCGGGCGGGAGGCAAGCAGACCATCGCGGTGATACTGGGCGGCAACAGGGCGAAAGCGGTGATTCTTTTCCTCCACTTGCTTGCGCTTATCCTGGTGGCTGGCGTTATCCTGCCTGATAACCGTTTGATCGTTTTCCTGTCGGTTATCGCGGTTTCGATCGCGGCCATAGCCGGACTGGTCCTCTCCCTCTCGCGCGCCGCGCCAGGATCGCGGGCCATGCTGGTGTTCGTAACCTGTTCGATCCTGGCCACGCTCGGCCTGACCACCTCGCTCGCCCTCGAACGGTTCGTCTCGATCTGGAGAATTCAATGATAAGGCTATTGTCATGCTGCCTGTTGGTGCTCCCCGTCATGGCGGCGGAGCCCGTCACGAACCGTCCTTCCGCCTGGGCCCGGCCCATCCACATGGAAGGGGTGCCGAATTTATTCCAGATCAGCACCAATCTGTATCGCAGTGCCCAGCCCACCGCGCAGGGCATGCTGAATCTCAAGCGCCACGGCATCATGACCATCGTCAACCTCCGTTCCTTCCATTCCGACCGGGATGAGATTGGAAAGAGCGGACTGGGATATGAGCATATTTACATGAAGGCATGGCATCCGGAGAGAAAGGAAGCGGTTCGCTTCCTTCAGATCGTCACGGATCCAAAACGGACACCGGTTCTGGTTCACTGTCTGCACGGTTCAGACCGCACCGGCACCATGTGCGCTCT
>CAZOXS010000384.1:0-5609 GCA_964583785.1 uncultured Victivallales bacterium | reverse complement strand
CCAAATTTATTTTATCACTGGGTTTTAGGTTATCAGTTAACCTAAGAAATTGACTGCATAATAAGAGCCGTATGAATCGAGAGGTTCACGTACGGTTCTGTGAGAGGTTTAGGGGTGAAACTCCCCTTTACCTACTCGACTATGGGCTGATTACACTCAATGCCTTGTTTGTTAGCAATAAAATATTTCGGGTTTCTTTGAAAGGGTTCATGTTGCTTCAGGAACAGTTGTACATAAAAGAAGATTCCATCTTTACTTTATTGTCTAAAATAATGATGAAATCTTGTTAAAATAAACTCGGAATTTTAGATCGGAACAAATCCAGCTCATTTGTAATTATATTATAAAATGGCGTACTGAACTAACTTAGTTTCGATGATAATCTTACCCCTTGGTTTTCTCAATCATATGATTAATTACATGACTGTGTTCGTGCTGAGGACTGAACATGATTATCTCAGCATCAGCATTGACCTTGACATTATGCCCGGCTGGCCAATAAAACATATCATTGGCGGCGACAGTTTCCTGAATGCCTTCTGCATCAGTGGTTGTAAGCTCACCTTTTAGAACATAACCCCAGTGTGGACTTTGGCATAAGTTTCCCTCAAGTCCCATAAAAAGTGGGGTGGTATCTACTCCTACAGAAAGGCTGAAATACTCTCCGCTTATTTTACCTAAGCCAGTTGCATCGCCGAATTCTGTTTTCTGACGTATAACAGCTCCGGGAATCTCCATTTTCACTTCGATGTTTTCTTTTGCAATTTTCATTTTTAATCCTCCTGTTTAAAATTATTTTGACATTATTGTCTGTTTTAACGACCAAAGAATCGCCAGCACATCTTTTTTAGACTCCTCGTCAATATTATGCTTATCCAAAACACCCATAATATCGTCTACCACGTGCATGTATTCAACAGCGCTGATGTTCATTCCCTGATGGGTTGTTGTCATATCTCTGCCATGGTATTCAATTGAACCACCGCTTCCTGCGCTAAAAAATTCGATGGTATGTTGCCTGATTTTTGCAAATCGCTCCGGTTGATCCTGGTAAGGTTTAAATCGAGCACTAATTGCTGGGTTGTTCATGTGTGCTTCAATAACATCATCAACAATGGCTGTTATGCCTGGTGTTCCGCCCAATCTTTCAAAAAGTGTCTTTGTTTCGTTGGACACGGTTTGTGCACTTAACATGAAAGTCATGGTAAAAAATGCCAATAAAAATGTAAACTTCTTTTTCATTATTTTGCTATTAAATATTATACAACAAAGCTACGGCGATATATTGTCGTTTAATAGCACATTTGGTTCTTTCGCGAGTAAATTTGGGTCAGGGAAATATTTGAATTCAAAATGAAATATTACTGATTTAATTCTGCATTAATTCTGAAGGTATAATTCCATATCTTTTACGGAAGCATTTTGTATAATACGAAGGGCTGTTAAATCCTGAATCGAAAGCTACTTCAGATATATTCCCCTTTTGTTTTTGTAACATTTGCAATGATTTCCGAAGCCTGAAATGTAGCAAAAAAACACTTGGTGATTTTCCGGTTAACCGAATTATCTCCCGATAGAGTTTTGATTTACTGACACCAATATTTTTCTCGAAATCATCCACTTGTAATTCCGTATTTTGCCACTCTTTTTCGGTAAACTCCATGAACTGGTTTAGAAATCTTTCTTCGTCTGTTGTTAGCTCGTGAATTTGGTTCTTGTTTATTACTTCTCCAAAATTTTCGCTCTCAAATAAATGTTTTACTTCAGCTGATAAAACAATCTCAGCAGCAGAAATAAAGCACATACGTTGAGCCAATTTAATAGTATCTTCAAATATTGATTCTTTATCGGTTACCGGTATACCAGCATGTAATCCGATAGATAATTCTGTAAAATTAATTTGATATTGGGTTCTGAGTACCCGATAATCTTTATGAATCTTTAAAGCGCATAAAACGGCTTCAGTAACCGTTCGAAAAGAAATTAGACAACCATCTTCATTTTGTTGTACCATATTTCCATTAAACGGTTTCAAAATGGTACTTATATGCATGTAAATTTGCTGCACATTTGAAATAATAGAAAAGGGGTCGGAACTTTTCAAAGAGTGGTTCTCAACAGAAACCATCATTAATGTTCTAAAGGCTGGTTCGTTAATGATATTTAGATTTGTATTCTGTGCTTTTTCAGGATCTTCTATCCTACCTAAAAACGATTCAACAATGGTCTTATCCACCTCAATAATTTGGTGAGGCACCTTACCATGAGCATGGTCATGCATCTGAATAATTGCATCTCTGTCGGGTGCTTCAATCAAACAAAAAGCAGTTTTGCGGGCATCATCAAACCAATAGGTTAATCCCCGGCAATTATATTTTTGCTGTATTTTTATATCTTCCAGGTGTATTTGTGCAACGATTTCGGCAGTAACCGATTTAGAAACATCGTGGCGATCCATAAATATTGGCATATCATTTTCTTTAATCAGTAAATTGACCTTTAAGTGATCTGGTGCAATATATTAACAACTAATTTAGCTGAATGTTAAATTTGCCCATAACGATCCTCGGCTATGGCAAGTGCGGGATTTTAAGACACTTACTTGTACAATTAGCAGTTAGTTTATTTTGTGTAATTACTTTCATTCTAACACTTTAGCCCGCATTTGCTATAGCCGATGTGTGTGCATAGTGCTTTTATTCAGGTCTGACCTTCACAATTTTATTCCCTTGCATAATTACAAGTTCACTTTTTTTCTCTTTCTTAAACTCGATAAGTTTTTCATAAACTTTTTCAAATCCTTTTGTTAGTTTTTCTTTCAGTTCTATTTGTTTTTCCTTTTTAGTCATAATATGATTTTAATTTGTTGAATTTTTCTGTGTCTAAAACAATAATTTCTTCTTGTTCAATTTTTTGGGCAATTAATTTGTGTTTTCCGTATGAATTGTCATAGACTAATGTTCCGTCAACGATTTTTATGTAAATGTCGAACAAGTTTTTAATTCCTTTTAAATATCTTCTTTCAATTACGTCATTCGGAATGTTGTGTCCGCCTTCCTTAACCCTTGTTTTCACACGTTCTTTTGCTAAATCAATATTGTTCAACCAAAAAAAAAGTAATGTTACTGTATAGCCTTGCTTTTTGGCTTTTAAAACTTTGTTCTTATAACTTTTAGTTGACAATGTGGTTTCAAATGCAAAACTTTCATTTTCTTTCAACAATTCGTTGATTCTTTTCAGCATAATCCTTCCAGCTTCAAAGGAAACTTTTTCGGGTTGAAAAGGGGAAAGTCCTCTAGCTATTTCATCTGCATTTACAAATTCCTTGCATTCTATTATTTCGGGCAAGATTGTATATGAAGCTGTTGTTTTCCCAGCTCCATTGCAACCTGCGATTATGTAAAGGTTTTTATCTTCCATTAACCACAAATTTAATCTATTTTAGCAATTTAAGGTTTGGAAAATGTTTTTTTTGCATTATGCACAACGGATAGCGGTATGTTTTTGTTGCCGATTTCGGAGCACGTCACTGTCAATCCACAATAAGGTTTGAAGCGAGCCACAGCCGTTGATTTCAGCACTATCTCGGCAATAAAATATACCGCATGTTAGCAACTGGCAATATTTATATTTATCAACAAATAATTGATTCATCTTCATTTTTGTCTTCAATTAAATCACGTTTTGAGCAATTAGAAATTTGTATCTCTGAAAAATCTTTGTCAAATTCATGTTTTAACTGAGGATTTGAAGTTATTTTATTCTTTGAAAATTCTTTTATCCAATTTTCAAAAAGGAATACTAATTCCTCATTTTCAATTTTTAAATGACCTTGATTACGCTTAATAATTTTTTTTAAGTTCTGAGGAATTACAATGGCTTTTTCGCCAAAATAGTAAAATGTGTCAGATAAAAGAGAATTTATTCCACTTAAATCCTTGATTCTATTGGCTTCATTATGAACACTTTTTCTAATGTTTGGGTCTTTGCCATTTGAAAAATCATAAATACAATCACCTATTCTTTTTTTCCAGTCTCTATTTTTCCAATCGGGTATTTTTTCGGGTATATACTGCTTGCAATATATATCATAGTCAGACATTGTTAATATTTTACTTATTTTCATTGCATAAACTAAGTGATTTGAAAAATCATGATTTATTCCGTCTTCACATTTTGAGTTTTTCGAACCTGTCCCAATTACCCAGTCCCCAATTTTTGCAGTTCTTCTTATTGCTGGTTTGCAAATTGTTAATGTGCAAATACCCCAAAAAGGATTAGGAGCTGCTCCATCATCGTATCTTAAAACATAAGAAAATATTTTTGATTTCATATTATCTATTGGAATTTAACAAATTTATTATCAACGTATATAAAACCCTCCGAATACCCCTGTGAACCAACAGGAAAATAAATTTTACTTTTTTCGACAAATGAAATATATTTAGGGTCGCTATAACCATACTCAAATGTTCCAATTTGTTCCCAATTTTCGTCTCGATCAGCGTCCACGATGTTTGCTGGTTCATGATATTTATATATGAAACACAAAAGTCCAGTGCCTCTGACTCCAAATGCGATAACTAATTCAGAAATTTTGTCATTGTCAAAGTCATATTCACCAATTTGCAAGAAGTTTTTTCCAACCATATCTTCAATAAACATTTCTGTCTCAAATCTTGAAGCATACGAATTTGATTTAACAACCGATGGTCTGATAGAAATACCTACTTGACTTTCTGACCTTATCATAAATGTAGGTTTTATTTTCGATTTAATATGTTTAGGAGTATAATATTCAACATAATTTAATTCATAAAAAATACTCTCTTTGAATATTTTTGTGTTTTTAAGTCCAAAGATTAGAGTGTCATTCTCAACTTGTGCATTTAATTTAAATGATATTAGAGATATGACAATTGTAAAAATGATTATTTGTTTCATATATTTTGAAATTTAATTGAATCTACGCGGTGTTTTGTAAACTTGCCCATAACAATTGTATAAACGCAATTGCGTTTATTTCGTCTTTATCTGTAATTAATAATATATTTGTAACTTGCTTATTATCATTATTAAAACCGTTTTTTAAACATTTGTAGATGGTTGTTGTCGTTTAATAATTTGTAATTTTATTAAAATTAACTACGCATTATTTTTATCAATTTTATATTCAAAATTAAAACATTTTTTTAAATTATAAAATATTTTCTTAATTTTTTTAATTAACTGACGTTACGCACTATATATCAAAAAAAGTCATTTTATAATCTCAAATTGCTAATAACTCTCTTTTCGTAACTAAATTTATAACTACTCAAATTCGCCTTATATCACGCAAAGACACAATTCACCCCTTTAGATACCAATTTTTATTTTCATACCACTTTCTATAGGAATTATATAACGGAGTGAATTGCGAACTTTGCGACTTTGCGTGACAATTTTTACGCATACTGAATAGTTACTCATAAAAAATCAGAAGTAAAAATTAAACAATATATCGAATAAGAATTATATATTAATTGCTATAAATCAGGGCTAAAGCCCACAACTTTTGGTGTTTTTTAACCACGACCTTAAGGTCGTGGCTATTAAAACAACAGAAT
>CAZOXS010000383.1:0-11114 GCA_964583785.1 uncultured Victivallales bacterium | reverse complement strand
AAATCGCGTGGATATTCTAGAGCAGGTGTTGATCGCGGATCCTGCCGTGCCGGGTACCTATACGGTTCAGGTTTCCCTCTCTGGCACGTTGACGCGCAGTACCCAGCCGTTCTCGCTGGTGGTGTCGGGGGCCACGGCCGTCACCGGGGAAACGCGGGTCCTTGACCTACAGGGGGATTTGCATTTCGGATCTCTGTCGGTCGGCACAACATTCAGCCGTTTCATGACGATCCGGAACATCGGCAATGCCCCGCTTGCGGTTACCGGCCTGGAAACACCGGCAGGATTTTCCGCCGCCTGGTCGGGAATCGTGGCCCCCGGCGCCAGCCAGGAGGTGACCGTGCAATTCAGCCCGTCGGCGGCCATCTCGTACGATGGCGTGCTACGGGTGCTGTCCGATGCCTCCGCCGGTGTCGATACATTAGCGCTATCCGGCCGGGGTGTGGCGGATGTTCTTCCCCTCACAAATGGCGTTCCGGTTCCCGTCTTGTTCGCCGCGCAAGGCAATGAGCAGTACTTTGTCTTGACGGTGCCTTCAGGGCAGGAGCGCCATGATGTGTCGATTGCCGGAGGCAACGGAGGTGATGCGGACCTGTATGTACGCTACGGGCAACTTCCCTCCACCAGTCAATGGGACTATCGGCCTTATCTCACCGGAAGCGACGAAGCCGTCGGGGTGGCGAATCCCGCTTCTGGCGATTGGTACATGATGGTTCGGGCCTATACGACCTATACGAATCTCGTCGTGGCGGCCAGCTACACACCGCCGGCCACGCCCACCCGGATTCTTCGGCTGGACGGCACGCTGTCCTACGGGAATATTCCGGTTGGCGACCGCGTGGTCCGAACCGTTACGCTGCGAAACGAAGGCAGCGAAGCCCTGACGGTTACCGGCATCCATCTGCCAGTCGGTTTCCAAGGGGATTGGGCCGGCAGCATCCCGGCCGGCGGAAGCCAGGAGGTCGATATCGCGTTCGAGCCTTTGCTGGAACAGACCTATGCGGGACAATTGACGGTATCCTCGGACAAGACATCCGGCGACGAGGGACTAGCGGTAAGCGGGAACGGCGTGAGTAACTACATACCGCTTCAGAATGGCGTGGAGGTCGGCCCGTTCAATGGGGTCATCGGCAGCACAACGTTCTTCTACATCGATGTGTCCGCCGGTCAGCAGTCTCTCGAAGTTCGGTTGTATGGCGAGGAGGGGGAGCCGGACCTGTATGTACGCCAGGGGACCGCACCGTCCCTGGATGTGTTCGACTACCGGGCATCGGAAGACGATCCGCGTGTTTTGTTGATCAATGGTCCCGCGAGTGGCCGTTGGTTTATCATGCTGCACGGGGTCGTGCAGTATTCGGGGGCGCGGCTGGTCGCGCGCTATGAAACCGAAACCGGGGCGGAACGGGTGATCCGTCTGGCACCCCCTCTTGATTTTGGCGTGCTGCGCGTCAATGAGACGGCGGTGCTCGCCTTCGATATCCATAATGACGGTACCGCCCCGCTGAACGTGTCGGGCATCACGTATCCTGACGGATTTACAGGTGCGGTCAGTGCATCCATTCCCTCCGGTGGCGTCTACCAGGTGCAGGTCACTTTCTCTCCCGCGACCCCTGGATTGTATGATGGGGTGTTGACGGTCCAGTCGGATGCCACATCCGGTGATGCCACGCTTTCCGTTACGGGGCAGGCCGTGGATTTGGATACCCCGATCCCGCTGCAAAACGGTATCCCGGTGACCGATCTGGCCGGGGCGGTCGGGTCTTTGCGGTACTATGTGATCACTTTACCCCAGGGGGCGGATGCGCTGAACATATCCATGAGTGGCGGAACCGGTGATGCGGACTTGTATGTTCGCTACGGTGCCATCCCTACCCTGGACGACTGGGACTATCGTCCGTTCCGCTACGGCAATAATGAAACGGTGCAGATAACGGCCCCCGGCTCAGGGGCGTGGTACATCATGATCCATGGCTGGCGCGCGTATAGCGGTGCGACGCTTGTGGCGGACTACACTGTCGGCAATCAAGGCGTATATCGCTTCTGGTCTCCTCTTTTGAAAGGACACTTCTACACCATATCCCGGACAGAAAGGGATCATGTTATCGCGACTTGGCCGGATGTGTGGAACTATGAAGGGGTGGCGTTCTATGCGCACGCCAATCCGGTTGCCGGTACTTCCCCTGTGCATCGTTTCTGGTCGCCGGTTTACGGTAAACATTTCTTTACGATTTCCGAGGCGGAAAAAAATCACATTCAAGCAACCTGGCCGGATATCTGGACCTACGAAGGTATCGCATGGCATGCTTTCACGACGCCAGTATCGGGCACTACCCCAGTCTATCGTTTCTGGTCGCCGGTTAATAGTACGCATTTCTTCACGATCACGGAGTCGGAAAAGAACTACATCGAGGCGACATGGCCGGACATCTGGAGCTATGAGGGGATTGCCTATTACGCGTATCCATCGTCCTCGGGGTTGGCGGGCACCTCCATGGCCTACCATGAGACAGAAGCACTGTCGGTGGTGACCAAGGAGGCAGGGGAATCGGCTGATCTGCTACCAGATTCCCGGCAGACGGACGCGGTGAGTGAACTGTCGGGGTCTGGATTAGAGAAGCGTGTAGGCGCTTCCGAATCTGATGCCCAGGTGGCACTTGACACGGATGGTGTGTATTTCCCGTTGTCCTATACGGACACGTATGTGGCCGCCTCCGTTTACGATCCTGCATCGGGCGCCTGGAAGCATGTGCTTGCTCCGAGCTGGGCACCAGACGGATTCTTGGTGGCTGGCAGCGTCACCAATCGCCATTGGTTGACGGTAATGACGTATGATACGGCAGCCGAAGCCTGGAGCGTAACGCACGGGAGCTGGTTCGGGCGCTTGCCGCAGCCAGTGCAGGAAGATCCGGGCGTGGTCTTGGCCGATGCCATGCCTGTCGGAATCGGTTTGCCGGTGGAACACATCGTGCTCCCGGAAACGGATGAACCGATATCCCTGCAGCTTTACCGCGACAATAGCCTGATCCGGACCGTGACGGGACTCAAGGGCGGCTCGACCTACGCGCTGGGCGTTCCCGCCTGGAACCAGTGGTATCGGCTCGACATCGTGCGCGAGCAGGATGGCGAAGTGCTTGAGTCGCAGTGGATCGGCCACCTGCGCACCCATTAGCGGGATACTCGTCCGAGCCAAGTTGATCCGGGGCTTCAAAGTGGGGGGATCTTCCAGCTCCCCAGTGCCAATACGGGAGCGGTATGCTCCCGCCACTTTCGAGCTCACGGACCGTGTCCACATCAACGCCTCGCAATCCTTCGGCGGCATCCAGGCGGACGTCTGGACCTTCCGTATCGGTGGATTTCAAATATGCAGAGGGACTTGCAGAACCCCTCGTGGTGACCGCTTGAAGCCGGTCACCACGAGGGGGGTTGCAAGAGCCTCATTTATCGTCCGAGCACCTGATGCACAGTAAAGTTTTTCAGCCAGATGGGTGTCGAGTTGCGTGGTAAGTCCAGAATCCACGAGACGTGTAATCATGTGAAACAAGTACCCCAGTCGAGCGTGCCGCGTCAAGAAGAACAATGGCGCATGGGTAAAATACATCCCATGGTTCTTCTATGCGTATGCAAGATCCGCCTTCAGAAGAGGCCGGTTACTTTTCCGGTATTCACGTCTACGTCAATACCGCGGTAGGCGGGGTTGGAGGCGGTGCCGGGCATCAGCTTGATCGTGCCGGCGACCGGGACGATAAAACCGGCACCCTTGTAGACCAGGATATCCTCGACGGGCAGCGTCCAGCCGCTGGGGCGACCCTTGAGATCGGGATCATGCGAAAGGCTCAGGTGCGTCTTGACCATGCAGGTGCCAAGCGTGGCGGCGGCGGGATCGGCTTCCAGCGCCTCGGCCTTGGCGAGGGCTTTGTCCGAATAACTGACGCCGTCGGCTCCGTAGATTTCGCGGGCGATCAGGGCAATGCGCTCGCGCAGCGGCATGTCCAGTTCGTAGAGGAATTTGAAGTGGTTCGGCTCGTTGGCTGCCTTGATGACGCATTCGGCCAGTTCCCTGGCCCCCTCGCCACCCTTGAGCCAATGCTCGGAGACGGCGCAGTACGCGCCGGCCGCTTCGGCAAGGCGGCGGATGCAGGCGACTTCCGCCGGGGTGTCCGTGTGGAAACTGTTGATGCAGACGACCGGCTTGACCCCGCTCTTGAGCACGGTCTCGATATGGGAGAGCAGGTTCGCGCAGCCTTTCTCCACCAGCGTGACGTTCTCCTGCGTGTAGGCCTTGTCCAGTGCGGCACCGGGTTTTACGGCGGGCCCGCCACCATGCATCTTGAGCGCGCGGACCGTGGCGACGATCACCACAGCGTCGGGCTTCAGCCCCGAGTAGCGGCACTTGAGATTCCAGAACTTCTCGAAGCCGATATCGGCTCCGAAGCCGCTTTCCGTGACGTGATAGTCAGCCAGTTTCGTGCCGACCAGGTCGGCGATGATCGAGTTCTGGCCGATGGCGATGTTGGCGAACGGGCCGGCATGCACCAGGACCGGCTGCCCCTCGACGGTCTGCAGCAGGGTCGGGTTGAGGGCGTCGACCATCCAGGCGGTCATCGCGCCATCGACCTCGAGGTCGGCGGTGGTGACATCCTGGCCGGCGCGGCTCTTGGCCACGACAATCCGGCTGATCCGCTCGCGCATATCCGCTAGGCTGGTCGTGACCGCCAGGATCGCCATCAGCTCGCTGGCAACCGCGATGGCGAAGCCGGATTCCATCTCGAACCCGTCCATCTTGCTACCCTTGCCGATGGTGATGTTGCGCAGGGCCTGCGCGCAGAAGTCGATCACCCACTTGAACTCGACGCGGTCCGGATCGATGTCGAGCCGTTTAAGGCCGCTCTTGGCCAGGCGCGCATCGTCGTAGTTCGCCTCGTGCTGCATGCGCGAGGTCAGGGCGACCATCCCCAGGTTATGGGCATTGATGATGGCGTTGATATCGCCGGTCAGCCCCAGCGAGAAGGGGGCGAGCGGGATGCACTGGGCCAGCCCGCCGCCGGCGGCACTGCCCTTGACATTGAACGTTGGACCGCCGCTGGGCTGGCGGATGGCACCGATTGCGCGTTTGCCGAGTGCGCCCAGGCCCTCGACCAGTCCCATTGTCGTCGTGGTCTTGCCTTCGCCCAGCGGGGTGGGGGTGATCGCCGTCACGTCGATGTACTTGCCAGCGGGTTTGTCCTTGAGGCGTTCCAGCACCTTGATGTAGTCGATCTTGGCGAGCTGGCGTCCCATGGGGATCAACTCATCCGGCAGCAATCCGGCCTCCTCGGCCACCTGGTGCACGGGTTTCATCGTGGCTTCCGCCGCCTCGGCGATCTGCCAGTCTTTCATTTGGGTCGGGTCGAGTTTCATAGTGTGTCCGATTACGATTAGGAGCGGCTATCGCCACACTTCCTTCAGCAGGGGGTATTGGCTCTTGAAGCCGAGCAGGGCGAGGTAGAGGCCGTAGTCGGGATAAATGGCCTGCAGTTTGCTCAAGTTGTTGATCGGGTCGTAGGGCGTGTCTTCCGGGATCTCGTAGCCGACGCATTCGGAGAGCAGGTGCAGTTTCTTCGACATCCAGGCGTCGACGATCACGGGGACGCCGTACTGCTTGAGGCCGGCAACCAGCGGATCCTCGCCGATCACCGGCTGGGTGATGATGTACTCCGCGCCTGCGTCGAGCTTGCGTTTCAGCCGTTCGACCTCATGTTCCTCCGGCTCGTAGGGGTTGAACGCCACGCCGCAACTGAAGGTGTTCGGGTAGGCTTTGTGGATGTACTGGAGCAGTTCGACCGAGGTGACCGTGTTGCAATCCATCCCCAGCGCTTCCGGGGTCAGCTTGGGAAGCCGCTCACTGCCGTCGCCGGAAAGGGTCAGCAGGTATTTGGCTCCCATGTCGGCGGCGGTGGTCAGGATCTGGTCGAGGTGCTCGCGGGTGTGGAAGGTGTTGAGGTGGATGACAAGCTGCTCCGGATCGACCGGCAGGTTGAATTCGGGAATCACCTCGGTGGCCTGGAAGCTCAGCATGCCCATGGGGTTATCGGTGATACAGGCGATATAGCCCGCTTCGATCACCTTGGTGTATTTCTCGCAGAAGGCTTCGAGATCGGCATCCAGCTTCTGGCTGTTCTGCTTCGGGGTCAGGATCTCGATGTGGAAGATCTTGTTATCGATGTGATGCTGCATGCTGTTTTCTCCTTGGCGTTAACTCGCTGTTCCAAAGTAGGTCGTGGCACCTTGCCCGACCTGCGGAGCATAAGCTGCCAGCGGCGTTTCTTATGCTCGGATGGACAGGCAAGGGTGCCTGTCCTACATAACGTCCTTCACCCTGGTTCGAATGCTATCACCTTCCATCAGCAAATAGATTGAATAATTCTGCATTCGTGTGGTATATATCAGCAATTATGCCTGCCGACATGACCCGCAAGAAGCTGTTGAACCTGTTGCAGACCTTTGGTCGGGTTTCCGGCCAGGGGGCGGTTTATCATCCGCAGGAGGGCCAGGGGATGCTGATGAACAGCCAGACCTGCGCTTTCTGCGCGTACAGTCTGAAGCAGCCGGTGACGGGGGATTACTGCCGCTATGCGTGTCATGGGGCGGCGATGCAGACGCTTTCCTCCGGCGAACCGCATTACCAGCGCTGCTGGGCGGGCTTGCTTACCGTCACGGTGGCGGCGGCCCCGCGCGGCGTCTACCGGGGCGGGGTGGAGAGCGGCGGGTTCTACGCCGAGGGCGAGGCGGAAGATATTCGCGAAACGATCGCCGCGCGTCTCAGGGCGGTGCCGCATGTCGATCCGGCTCCCTATCTGGCGCGGATCAGTTCCCTGCGCGAGCTTTCGGCCAGCGCGTTGCGCGGGTTGGGATTGTTGCTGATGGAAAACACGTTTTCCGAAGGGATCAATTCGAGCCGGACGGTGCAGAAGCAGCATGAGTGCTACGAGCGGCAGCGGCAGATCGCCGAGGCGTATGCGACGTTACAGGGGCGCGAGATGACGCCGCCGGATGTCCTGGGCGACACGTATCAGCTGGTTTCCTATCTGCACCGGGGGGATCGGGACGGGGCGATGCAGTTCATTTCCGGTCATCTGGCCAAGCTTCTGCTGATTAGCCGCTGGAACCTGACCCGGCTGCGGGCGCATGTGCGGGTGCTGATGGCCGTGATCACCAGCCAGGACGTCCTCGAGGGGATGGACTGGACGGCGGCGACCAGTCGCGAGCTGCTGGCGATGGCGCGGATCGAGAAGGCGGACAACGTCGAAGCGATCTGTTCCGAGGTAGCGGAACTGGTGCTGGCGCATTTCGGGCGGCTGGATGCGGAGGCGCAACGGAGGATGCACCTGTCCGACCGGGTGCTGGCCTGGCTGCAGGGGCATTACCATGAACCGGCGACCTTGCGCGACGCCGCCCGTGCGGTGGGGGCGAGTGTGTCGGCCATCGCGCACCGCCTGCCGACGGAAACCGGCAAGTCGTACAGCCGCTTGCGGCTGGAGCTGCGGATTGCCGAGGCCAAGCGCCTGCTGGCGGAGACGGACATGGGCATCAGCGAGATTGCCGAGACCTGCGGGTTTTCCGACCAGAGTCACTTTACACGCTGCTTCCGGACAGAGGTCAACCTCACCCCCGGCCGCTTCCGCGCGCTGCTCGATCCCGCAACCGCCGTCGCTTGAAGTAAATAAATTCCTTTTCGGGAATATTCTGATTGACGTGTCAAAAACAACTTAATATATTCCCTATCAGGAACATGAAAATTATAACGAACAGCAAGGATCTCGGGGACGCCATACGTTTGGAGCGTAAGCGGCTGAAGGTCACGCAGAAGGAGTTGGCCCTGACGGCCGGTGTTGGGTTGCGTTATCTCATTGAGTTGGAGCGCGGCAAAACAACAGCACGCATTGAAGGCGTGTTCAAGATACTGCAGGTGTTGGGAATGAAGCTGGCGGTCGTGCTGCCGGTAGACAGGGGCGTTGAATCATGAGCGCATTGACTGTGTATTTGCGTAGTGAACCGGTCGGGACCCTGGCGCAGGACGAAAGTGGTATGCTGCAGTTTACGTACGCTGCGGAGTGGCTTGGGCGCGACGATGCAACGCCTCTGTCGCGAATGCTTCCGCTGTCTCCCACCCCATGCGCACATAAGTTTGCGCGCTCCTTTTTCGCCGGTATTTTGCCGGAGGAGGGACCGCGTGCGGTCATTGCCAGAATTCTTGGAATCAGTGACGGTAATGATTTTGCCATGCTGGAGCGTATCGGCGGCGAGTGTGCCGGTGCGGTAAGCCTTTTCCCCGAAGGGCAATACCCACGTCCCGTTGAGAGCCGGGTAAGCGTGTTGGATGAACGTGATATCATCGCCATTGTTGAAGAGCTGCCGCGGCGGCCTCTGATGGCCGGAGAAGAGGGAATACGCCTGTCGCTGGCCGGTGCCCAGGACAAACTGCCGGTCATCATGGACGCAGACAGCATCGCGCTGCCTTTGGGGAATACGCCAAGCACCCATATTCTGAAACCCGAACCGAAACATTTTCCGGGGTTGGTTGCCAATGAGGCATTCTGCATGGATCTTGCCCGGCGTGTTGGCTTGAAAGTGGCCGGAAAGGCTGTTCGGGTATTTGGTAAAACGCCCTGCCTTGTGGTCAGGCGCTACGATCGGGAACAGGGGGCAGCGGGAACGATCCGCCTTCATCAGGAAGACTTCTGCCAGGCGTTGGGCCGTCCTCCCGAACGGAAATACCAGCAGGAGGGCGGTCCGACGGTGCGGGATTGTGTCGGGCTTCTGCGGGAGTGGTCGACGACGCCAGTTCTCGACATCCTGGCTTTTGTCGATGCCCTGACATTCAACCTTCTTATCGGGAATGCCGACGCCCATGGGAAGAACTACTCGATGATTTATGCTGCCGGGGCGAGACGTCTCGCGCCTCTTTATGATTTAGTGTCGACCATCGCCTGGCCTGAGCTTTCGACGCGCCTGGCGATGAATATCGGACATGGCAAGCACGCCAACGACCTGAATCCGGCGCATTTCAAGAGCCTTGCCGACGACTGTGATCTCGGTTGGCCGATGGTCCGGGAACGCATCCGGAACCTGGCCGACAAGATGATCGCGGCAGCGAATGATCGCGTTGCGTTGATCGAGTCCTCCGTGCCAGTCATGTTTCCGAAAGTCGCGGATATGGTGCGCGAGAGATGCGAGCGCATGCTGAAGCTGATTGTTCGCTGATGTCTTCCGTCTTCTATTGATTGATATGAATGGTTTTGGCGGGGGGGAAGCCGTTGAAGTAGGTCGATGAGGCGCGGCTGTAGGCCCCGATGTTCTCGCTGTAGAGCAGGTCGCCGAGCGCCAGGTCGTCCGGCAGTGTCTCGGCCATCGAGATCACGTCCAAGGCATCGCAGGTCGGCCCGACAACGGTACAGATCGCGGGCTTGCCGCGCCGTTTGAACGCCTTCAGGTGATACTGGCAGTGATCAAAGATGATCCCGGAGAAGGTGTGGTAGACGCCGTCGTCGATGTAGTAGCAGTGTTTGCCGCTGCGCACGGCCTTGCCGATAAGCGAGGAGACGGCCACCCCGGCGGTGGCCACCATGAAGCGCCCCGGTTCGGCGATGACCTGCACCTCGGGAGGGAGCAGGCGGTCCAGTTCGGAGTTGATGATGTCCGCCAGTTCGCGGAAGGGCTTGACGCTTTCGTCATAGGGGGCCGGGAAACCGCCGCCGATGTCGAGCAGGTTGAGGCGGTCGCAGCCGCGGCTTCTGGCCTCCTCGTAGACCGAGGCGGCCAGGTTGAGTGCCTGCACATAGTTCTCGAAGTTGGTGGTCTGGCTTCCCACATGGAAGCTGATGCCCTCGACGCCGAGACCGGCTTGCTCGGCGGCAAGCATCAGGTCGACCGCCTCGCCCGGTGCCGCCCCGCACTTGGAGGACAGCTCGCAGACCGCGCCGGTATTCGGTACGGCCAGGCGCAGGACCAGTCCGGAGTTCGGGGCATATTTCCTGATCTTGCCGATCTCCTCCAGATTGTCATAGGTGACCAAAGCCTTGTAGCGGTCAAGTGCCTTGAGGGCGGCCGGGATCTTGATCGTGTTGGCATAGATGATGTTGTCCCAGATCCATTGCTGCCGCGCCTTGGCCGGCATGGTCTTGATCAGGTTGTAGACCAGATTGAATTCCGGCATCGAGGCGACGTCGAAGGCCGAGCCCAGATCGAAGAGGGTCTTGATGATCGCGGGGTCCGGATTCGCCTTGACCGCGTAATAGACCTGGACACGGGGCAGGTGCCGCTTGAACGTTGCATAGTTCTTGCGGAGCTGATCGTGATCCACGATAAACAGCGGGGTTCCGTGTTCGGCAGCGAGCGATTCCAGCGTCTTGCGTGTATACATCCGTCCTCCCGAGGGGATTGGTGATTCTGTTTTGTTTGAAGGCCGGATGCTGGCACAATGGTGGCAAAACATCAAGCATATATGATGACGATCAACGAAGCTCCATGACTGATTTTTTTTTGTGAGCTTCTTGAGGGTGATGACAGACAGCAATCTAAACTGGCAATCGCGGCATCACTGCTTTCCGTTGCGTTCATTGCCCTCGGGTGGTAGGTTGTCGGCCTGTTTTGAATGAGGGGTGAAACACAAAGGGGAACTGAAATTAGAGGATCTGGCGTATCAGCGGGAGGCGATCGACGCCGTTGTGCGGTTGTTCGAGGGGCAGCCCCGCAATACGTTCGATATGGCCTGCCATGAGGGTGTCCGCAGCAACGTGCTTACGCTCGGTCCCGGGCAAATCCACGAGAATCGCTTTGCCGTTACGGCCGATAGCGACATTGACGAGGAATCCGCCTGCCCGGATGATGCTTTGGACTTCTGTGTGGAAATGGAGACCGGTACCGGCAAGACGCTGGTTTACCTGAAAACGGTCTACGAGCTCTACCAGCAGTACGCCTTCACGAAATTCATCATTCTGGTGCCCTCCGTCGCCATCAAGGAAGGCGTGCTCGCCACGTTCGGTGTTTTCAACCGGCAACTGGAGACCGTTTACGGATTCACCCCCGCCTGTTTCGAGTACGACAGCAAACGCCTGAACCGCGTCACCACGTTTGTC
>CAZOXS010000382.1:0-7740 GCA_964583785.1 uncultured Victivallales bacterium | reverse complement strand
TAGGGAGGTTGGTTATTCGTTCGTTCATCAGAGTCAATCACAAGATCCGGGTGCCGGAAGTCCGGCTGACCGGCGCGGATGGTGCGCTTATCGGGGTGGTGCAGACGCGTGACGCGCTGCGCATGGCGCAGGAACAGGAACTTGACCTGGTTGAGATCTCGCCCAACGCGAAACCGCCGGTGTGCAAGATCATGGATTACGGCAAGTATCGCTACAACCAGGGTCGCAAGGTGCGCGAACAGCGCAAGCACCAGCACCAGACCGTGGTCAAGGAGGTCAAATACCGCCCCGGGGTCGAGGAGCACGACTACGAGACCAAGCTCAACCATGTGCGCGAGTTCCTGGAAAAGGGCAACAAAGTCAAGCTGACCCTGACCTTCCGCGGTCGCGAGAATGCACACCGCGAACTGGGGGAAGCCGTGCTGGAACGGGTCATGAACGACTGCGCGGATATCGCGGTGGTGGACATGGTGCCGAAGCGCCTGGGACGGATGGTTACCGCCATGCTGGGCGTGAAGCCGAATAAAAGCTAAAAAAACACTGGACGCGGCAACGGCTTTAGGCTACTGTTCGAGACTTTCCATTGCCGGAAGCGTAATGAGATGCCCGCCGGCGGGGGGACATCAATCAATAATCAGGGCGGGGTAGATATGCCGAAGAAAAAGACAAACAAGGCGGCGGCGAAGCGTGTACGGGTAACCGCGACAGGCAAACTGAAGTTCTCGAGGCCGGGAACCGGACACCTGTTGTCCAGCAAGAGCCGCAAACGTAAGCGCAACCTGCGCAGTGCAGGCGTTTTGAGCAAACCGGAACAGAAGCGGATCACGACGTTGATCACGTCCTGAGTCCAGTTCTTATCGAACAAGGAGAATCATGCCAAGAGCAACCAATGCACCAGCTTCCCGTACCCGGCGTCGCCGTATTCTCGAGCGGGCCAAGGGGTTTCGCGGATCACGCAGCAAGCTGATCCGCATGGCCAGCGAGGCCGTGGACCGCGCCATGGTGATGTCCACGACGCACCGCAAAACCAAGAAACGCGATTATCGCGGGCTTTGGATCAGCCGTGTGACCGCCGCCTGCAAGCAAAACGAGATTTCGTACAGCCGCCTGATCGAAGGATTGGCGAAAGGCAATGTGGTGCTGAACCGCAAGATGCTTTCCGAAATCGCGATCCATGATCCGGCGGGCTTTACCAAGATCGTCGCGCAGGCGAAGGCTGGCCTGGCGTAAAGCGCTGGAAACGCGAGCGTGTGAACGGCCATCTCTCGGGATGGCCTTTTTTTTTGCCGGGAGGGGTGCCATGAATCGAGCAGAACTCGAAACGCTGAAAACGGAAGCCCTGGCGCAGGCCGGGGCGGCGGAAACCGCAGCTGCGCTGGAAGCGGTGCGCATCCACTATCTCGGCCGCAAGGGACTTCTGCCGCAGATCATGAAATGCCTCAAGGACGTGCCGCCGGAGGAGCGGGCCGCTGTCGGGCAGGGCGCCAATGCGCTCAAGTTGGAGCTGACGGCCGCTCTGGATGCGCGTCTGGCGGCGCTGGCCGGAAGCCAGGCCGGTCAGGCAACGGTTGCTGCTGGCGCCTTCGACACCACCCTGCCGGGACGCTGGATGCCGCGTGGCAGCGTCCACCCCATCTCGCAGGTGATCGAGGAGGCTGTCCGGATCTTCGCGACCCTTGGTTTCACCGTGGCTGAAGGCCCGGATGTCGAGAACGGCTACCGTAATTTCGAGGCTCTCAACACCCCTGATTACCATCCTTCGCTCGACGACAAGGACACCTTCTGGCTCGGGGACGGCCTGCTGCTGCGCACGCAGACATCGCCGGTGCAGATCCGCGTCATGGAACAGACCCCGCCGCCGGTGCGCATCGTGACGCCCGGCCGCTGCTACCGCCGCGACACGACCGATGCCACGCACAGCGCCAACTTCCATCAGATCGAGGGCCTTTACGTCGATCGGGAGGTCTCGCTGGCGGACCTCAAGGGGACGCTTGCGCACTTCGCCCGACAGATGATGGGCCCGGAGGTCAAGGTGCGCTTCCGCCCGCATTTCTTTCCCTTCACCGAACCGAGCGTGGAGTGCGACTTCACCTGCCACGTCTGCAAGGGCAGCGGCTGCCGCGTCTGCAAGCAGAGCGGTTGGATCGAGATTGCCGGTGCAGGCATGGTCGACCCGCGCGTGTTCCGCAAGGTGGGCTACGACCCCGAGGCGGTCAGCGGCTATGCCTTCGGCATGGGGATCGAGCGGATCGCCATGATCCGCTTCGGCATCCCGGATATCCGGATGCTTTACGATAACGATGTCCGCTTCCTGAAACAATTCTGATGAACACAAAACCGCTGTTGATCGTGATCTCCGCCCCCTCCGGCGCCGGCAAAAGCACGCTTTGCGAGCGGTTGCTGGCGGCGCATGGCGACATGGCCTATTCCGTCTCCTGCACCACGCGCGCCCCGCGCGGCGGCGAGGTTGACGGGGTCCATTATCATTTCCTGACGTCCGCGGCTTTCGAGCAGAAAGTGCAGGCCGGTGCGTTCCTTGAGCATGCCCAGGTGCATGGCAACCGTTACGGCACGCTCATGCAGACCGTGCGCGAAGCCATGCAGCAGGGCAGAAGCCTGCTGATGGATATCGACGTGCAGGGGGCGCGGCAGGTGCGCGCGGCCCTCGCGACGCTGCCAACGACAGACTTGATGGTCCGCGGGTTTGTCGATATATTCGTGCAACCGCCGTCGCTGGATGAACTGCGCCGTCGGCTGGAAGGCCGGGGCGAGGACGCGGCGGAGGTGATCGAGCGGCGGTTGGCGAACGCGGCGGTGGAACTGGCGGATGCCGGGCTTTATCGCTACCAGGTGGTCAACGACGATCTTGCGCGCGCCTATGGCGAGCTGGCGGGCATCATCGGAAAGGAGCAGGGGCAATGAACCTATTGCTGGGGGTGACCGGATCGATCGCGGCCTACAAGGCGGCCGAGCTCGTGCGGCGTTTCCGTGTCCGCGACTGGGAGGTCAAGGTCGTCATGACCCGCGCGGCTACTAAATTTGTCGGCGAGTGGACGTTCAAGTCGCTCTCGCGTAATCCGGTTTATGTCGAGATGTTTCCGGAGGATGGCGATTGGCGGCCGGATCATATCGCGCTGGGCGAATGGCCGGATGTATTCCTGATCGCGCCCTGCACGGCCAACGTCATCGCCAAGCTGGCGCACGGGCTGGCGGACGACCTGCTGAGCTGCGCCGCGCTGGCGGTGCAGGCCCCGGTCGTCATCGCCCCGGCGATGAACGACCGCATGTGGGCGCATCCGGCCACGCAGGCGAACGTTGCGCTGCTCAAATCGCGCGGTGTGCGCTTCGTCGATGTCGGCACGGGTGACCTGGCCTGCGGCTACCAGGCACAGGGACGCCTGGCGGATCTGGATGAAATCGAGGCGGCGGTTGTGGCGGCAGTGAGTTAGCCACAGAATGCACAAAAGACACAGAAGCTAATGCTCGGATTTTGATAAAAAAGGAGAATGCGATGAGTAAACGGTTTTTAACGGGATTGATTATGATTGCCTTGGCTGTATTGGTTCTGCTGCTCAGCGGCAATAGCAGGATCACGCTGGATTTTCTTATTGCGGAAGCACACCCGCAACAATCGATAGCCTTGTTTCTCTGTTTGGCATACGGGGTTGTGATCGGCTTCCTGCTGCGATGAGAACTGTGCGCATGCTCCAGCAGGGGCGGGTGCTGCTGCCGGCCGTGCTGGTGGCGGACCGTGCGACCGAGCGCATGCGCGGGCTGCTGGGGCGCGATTCCCTGTCGCCCGGCAGCGCTATGCTGCTGGCCCCCTGCGGGTCGCTGCACACCCTTGGGATGCAGTTTGCCCTCGATGTGATCTACTTCGATGCCGTCTGGCGGGTCGTTAAGATCGTCTGCAACCTGCCCCCCTGGCGCTGTAGCGTCGGCGGCTGGCGCGCCCATGCCGCCCTCGAAATGCAAAGCGGCGGGTTCGAATTCGCCTCCCTGCAGCCCGATCTGCCCGTCGCGTTCGATTAAAGTTGCTGGAATACGGGCTTGCATTGGTTTTGGGGATGTGTCATTATCCGAAACTCAATTTAACTGGTAGGCGGGGCGGATGCCCGGCCGGCGGTGATTCGCGATTGCGCTGGAGACGGTGTGCTTCGGCCGTGGCGCTGCGAATGGCGGTATCCAGGAACGTGCAGGACGGAAGCATTACAGGAGGAAGACGATGGCCAGAAACAGTGCAAAGAAGGCAAAGGGCAAGATTGTACGCCGTCTGGGCGTGAACATTTTCGGGAACCCGAAGTACGAGCGTCTGCTCGAGAAGCGGCCGAATCCACCTGGAATGCATACGCGTCGCCGCGGGCGCCTGTCGGAATACGGCACGCAGCTCGTCGAGAAGCAGAAGCTGCGTTTCCACTACGGCATGGCCGAGCGTCAGTTCCGTACCGTGTTCGCGAAAGCGAAGTCGATGGGTGGTGTGGCCGGTGATAACATGATGATCCTGCTGGAACGCCGTCTGGACAACGTGGTCTACCGCATGGGCATGGCCGCGACGCGCGCTCAGGCACGCCAGCTTGTCCGTCATGGGCATCTGGCCCTCAACGGGCGCAAGGCCTCCACGCCGTCGCAGTTGGTCAGCGCCGGTGACAAGATCACGGTCAAGGACCGCAAGTCGAGCCAGACGATGGTTCACGATGCCATGGAAGCGAATCACCGCGACGTGCCGTCCTGGCTGATGGCCGACCCGAAGTCCAGCGCCGGCATGGTGATCCGGATGCCGGAACGGTCGGAAATCGAGTCGATTGCGGATGTGCAGCTGATCGTCGAGTTCTACTCGAAGTAAGGTTTTTGCGACGATTGATTTAGCGACGCCCCGCAGGCAACTGCGGGGCGTTTTTGTTTCGGCGGGTGGCTTATGCCCGGCTTTCGGTTAGCCACAAAAGGCACAAAAATCACAAAAGAAATACAGAACTCATGGTTGTAAGTTTTGTGTGTTTTGTGCTGTTTGTGGCTAATTCATTGCTGCTTGTAGCTATGGTAAAGCCTTGTAGCTGATCCGGCTGCATGGCTATCCCGGTGGCAACCGGGCGGTCTTTCCTTGGATGTTGGGCGTTGGATGTGGATTGTTGGGCGTTGAAACAAATTGAAGTTATAGGCAAGCTCGTCATGGCCGCAGAAAAGTTCGTTAATCTGCCCGAGATTCTGTCCCCGGCGGGGGAGTGGGCGGCGTTGCATGCCGCGCTGGAGGCAGGGTGCAATGCCGTCTATTTCGGGGTGGAGGGTCTGAACATGCGCGCCGGGGCGCGCAATTTCCAGATTACCGAGCTGCCCGCGATCGTGCGGCGCTGTCATCATCGCGGCTGCCGGGCCTACCTGACGCTCAACACGCTGGTCTTTGATCACGAGTTCGAGGGGCTTGCCACGGTCCTGCAGGCGGCGGCGGATGCCGGGGTCGATGCCGTGATTGCCTCGGACCTGGCGGTGATCGAGCAGGCGCGCGCGCGCGGCCTGGAGGTGCACATCTCAACCCAGATGTCGGTCTCGAACTCGCGCAGCCTGCTGCTGCTCTACCGGCAGTTCGGCGTCCGGCGTTTCGTGCCGGCACGCGAATGCACGCTCGCGGACTTGGCGCAGATGCACCGCGCGCTGGCGGCGGCGGATCCACGAGCCGCGGCGGCGATCGAATTCGAGGTTTTCGCGCACGGGGCCATGTGCGTGTCGGTCAGCGGGCGCTGCTTCCTTTCACAGTTCCAGACCGGCAAGTCGGCCAATCGCGGGGAGTGCCAGCAGCCTTGTCGGCGCGAATACCGGATCGCGGCGACCGACGAGGAATCAATGGCGTTCGAGCTCGGGCCGGACTACGTCATGAGTCCGCAGGACCTCTGCACCCTGCCGTTCCTCGAGCAGTTGATCGAGGCGGGGGTGGCCAGCCTCAAGATCGAGGGGCGCGGGCGCAGCCCGGAATATGTCGGGATCGTCACGCGCGCCTATCGTGAGGTGGCCGACTGCTATCTTGTCCACCGGCATGAGGAGGACTTTGCCGCGCGGTTCGCCCGTTTGAAGGCGATGCATCTGGAACGGATGCAGCGCGTCTACAATCGCGGCTTCTCCAGCGGCTTTTACATGGGTAGACCGCTGGATGCCTGGACGCGGGGCGATGGCAGCCTGGCTACGCGGCGCAAGGAATACGCCGGGCTGGTGGTCAACTATTTTCCCCAGGTTGGCGCGGCGGAAGTGCAGCTCCACGGCGGCGATGTGCATGTCGGCGACACGGTCTACTTCATCGGCGACACGACCGGCGCGGTGGAGCAGCAGGTGGAATCGATGCAGGTGGAGCATGAGCCAGTCACGGTAGCCCGCAAAGGCATGCACGTGGCGATTCGCACGGATGTCAAGGTACGCAGGAATGATAAGCTGTATGTCGTGGTGGCAACGGGCGACGCTGGGTAAAGTCGAAAGCTGAAAGTCGACATCAGCGCCAACGAGCCAGGTGTTGACATATAGCCGAGCATAAGTAAGTAGGTCGTGGCACCTTGCCCGACCTGCCGAGCATAAGCACCGGTGGCTCGCGGTTCATGCTCGGATGGACAGGCAAGGGTGCCTGTCCTACATTTTCGCCCGGCCGCTCCAGCGGCGCCGGGCCAGGGAGAGCAGGCCCAGCGGGAGCACGCCGCCGAGCAGGAATAGGCGCAGGGGCGGCACCGCCAGGGCGGGGCCGGCATGATGGGCGAGATTGGCGTAGATAACCAGCGCGCCAAACCAGGCGACGGTCAAGTTTGGCAGCCGCCGCGAGGCGTGCAGGAGTTTCAGGCCGGGGGTGCGCCAGCGGCGGAACGGCCACAGCAGGTTGCTGCCCATATAGCCGAGTTGGTCGAACAGCAGATGCGTCGCATAGGCAATGGCCACGATCACACCCGCCAGCGGATTCCATGCAAGGCCTGCCGCGAGGGCCAGGATAAGTCCCGTGGCTATGCTGTGGCTGGTTTGGCGTTTCCACGGAGCGAAGTGCGCCGTTACGCTGCCGCCCTCTGCGGCGGGGGTGAGCTGGAAATGGGGTCCGTCGCCGGGACCGACATTGATAGCGGCGGTGAAGTCGAGGCGCAGAGGCGTCGTGAATGCGGCCGTCGCCGTGCGGGGCGCGTCGGGCATGGCATCAGCGGTGGGTACGGGGTGTCCGGCGTGATTGACGATGTCGGTGAGGGTTGCCGTGACCTGTTGTGCTCCCGGATCCAGGTGCAGCCGGTAGCGCTGCCAGCGGTCGCGGCCCCGCCGGATCGTATGCAGGTGCAGCCGGAACGGACGGCGGCGTTCGGCGGCGTTATCGATCGCATCGGCGACGGCATCGGCGAGTATCTGCGGGTCGGGGGCGAGCGGATCGACTGCCACCTGCGCATCGTGGCGGTAGAAGTAGCGGTGCAGCCGGGAGTCGAGCACATCCGGCAGCAGGGCCGCGAGGCCGCCCAGCAGGAAATAAAGCGGATTGCCCCCGGCGGCGGCGTTCACCGCCGCCGGAAAACAACTCGCCACCGCCAGCCCGCTGATAAAATGCGCCCCTGCTTTCATGGGGCTTCTCCACGGTCGGCGTGTCGGGTGTCGTTATCTGTGCACATGGACATGCCCTTTATAGTTAACTCGATTCTATCGTCTCGTCCAATCGAATCTCTCGATGGTAACTATGAAGTCTAGCCAAAAATATTTGAAATTTGTTTCCGTGTGCAGCGCTGTTTGTGCATTTCAACG
>CAZOXS010000381.1:0-3365 GCA_964583785.1 uncultured Victivallales bacterium | reverse complement strand
TCCCTGATCCATAGCGGAGCCGCATCGCCCTGTTTTTCCGGTTGGACCAAATCCTGCCGATCCTGTAAATCTTGTCATATATTGACCTGAGTAGTTACCGCTGCGGAACGCCTTCGAACGCCTCGATCTGCTCATCCAGTTCTTTCCAACCGCGCAGGTTGAAATAGCCGACGCAGAAATCCGCCCGGTGCGCCTTCTGTAGCGAGTTCTTCAGCGCGACATTGAGATATCAGAAAGTCGTGCGTGATTGGCGTGCATTAGGCGTCGACGACGTCGCTGGGGCGGTCGGGGTAGGTCAGGAGCAGGTTGATGTGCGTGATGCCGCGTTTGCGCAGGGTTTCGCTGACGGTGTGGTGCGCCAGCGCCGGGCGGTTGCAGTCGCTACTGAGATGCGCCAACAGGACCGTGTGCAACCGTGGCGTCACCACGTCGCACAACAGCTGCCCCGCCTTGAGGTTTGAGAGGTGCCCCTGGCGGCCGGCAATCCGCTGCTTCAACGGCCAGGGACGATTGGAGTCGCGCAGCATATCCTCATCGTGGTTGGCCTCCAGCACGAGGACGTTGCAATCCTTGAGGCGTTGCCGGATCAGCTCCGTCGGAATTCCCAGGTCGGTGACGACACCGACCCGCGTCTCGCCCTCGGAGATGATGAACCCCACGGGGTCGTAGGAATCGTGCGGTACCCGGAACGGCTCGACGCGCAGGGTCCCGATCATGAAGGCATGCCCGGTAATGAAGGTTTGCCAGGCCAGCCCGGCGGTCTTCGCGCCCCGTTCCAGTGCCTGGATCGTGCCGGCATTCCCGTAAAGCGTCGTCCCTAGACGCCGGTGCAGCACGCCGAGCGAGGACTTGTGGTCGTCATGCTCATGCGTGATGCACACGGCATCGATCGTCTCCGGCGCCACCCCGATCGCCTGCAGGCGCGCGGCCGTCTCGCGACAGCTCACGCCTGCATCGATCAGCACCCGCGTGGACTCGCTGCCGACATAGATGCAGTTCCCCGTGCTCCCACTGGCCAGCACACAGACCCTCAAACCCATGGCGACACCCGCATTATGACGATTGCTTCCCGACCAGATCCCGCGCCGTGTAATGGGTGTGCAACAGGTGATGGGATTTCTCGCCCAGCGGCGTCTTCAGGAATTCCTTGTACAGTTGCTGCACTTCGGGGTTCTCGTGCGACTTGCGGAGCTGCTTGCCCTCATCCTCCTTGTAGATGGCCGCAATGCGCTTGAGACGCACGCTGTCATCGGTATAGCGGGGCTGCCCGCCACCGCCGATGCAGCCGCCGGGGCAGGTCATGATCTCGACGAAGTGATACTGTTTCTCCCCGCGCTTGATCGCCTCCAGCACCTTGCGGGCATTCCGTAAACCGTGCGCCACGGCCACGTTCGCCGTGACCCCCTCCAGGAACTTCCATTCCTCGACGGTTCCCGTGATCGTAAGCGAGGCTTCCTTGACACCCTCAAGCCCCTCGACCGGTTTGACGTGCAGGTTCTCCATCGGCAGTTCGCGCCCGGTCACCAGTTCGTAGACCGTCCGCAGGGCCGCCTCCATCACCCCGCCGGTATTGGCGAAGATGTCGGCGGCGCCGCTGCCGATGCCCATCAGGCTGTCCATCGGCTCGTCGTCGAGCAACGCCAGGTCAATCCCCGCCTGGCGCAGCATGCGCCCCAGTTCGCGGGTGGTCAGCACATAGTCCACATCCTGAACCCCGCTGGAATTCATTTCCGGACGCTGGCACTCGAACTTCTTGGCCGTACAGGGCATGATCGAGACGACGACCATTTCCTCGGGCGTCTTGTTGACGTGCTTGGCGTAGTAGGTCTTGGCCACCGCGCCGAACATCTGCTGCGGCGACTTGCAGGTGGAGAGGTTCGGCATGAACTGCGGATAGTAGTATTCCGTGAACTTGATCCAGCCCGGCGAGCAACTCGTGAACATCGGCAGCGCCACGTCCTCCTTGTCCACCAGCGCGCGTTTCAGGCGGGTCAGGAACTCAGTCCCCTCCTCCATGATCGTCAGGTCGGCGGTGAAGTTGGTGTCGAACACGCGGTCGAAGCCAAGCCGTCGCAAGCCGGCGCTCATCTTGCCGGTGACCAGCGTACCCGGCTCGTAGCCGAACTCCTCGCCCAGCGCGGCACGGATGGCCGGCGCGGTCTGCACGACAACGAACTTGGTCGGATCGTCCAGCGCCGCCCAGACGCCCTCGATATGATCGCGCTCGATTATGGCCCCGACCGGACACACGGCCGCGCACTGGCCGCACTGCACGCAGGCGACGCCGTCGAGGTCCATCGTGAAGGCCGGCCCGATCACGGTATCGAAGCCGCGTCCCTGCGGGAACAGTGCCCCCACCCCCTGGGTCTCGGCACAGACGGTCACGCAGCGGCGGCACTTGATGCATTTCGAGTTGTCGCGCACCAGCGCCGGCGTACTGTCGTCGATACGTGCCGGGGCCTTCGCCCCCTCGTACGGCACTTTCTCGATGCCCATGGCGTCAGCCACCTCGCGCAGCTCGCAGTTCTGGTTGCGGTTGCAGGTCTGGCAATTGCCATCGTGTTCCGAGAGCAGCAGCTCGACCGACTTGCGGCGGGCTTCACGGGCACGCGCACTGTTCGTGCGGACCACCATACCGTCCACAACCGGTGTCGAGCAGGCCGCTGCCAGCGTCCGGGCTCCCTCCACCTCCACCACGCAGACCCGGCAGGCTCCGATCGCCTCGCGCCCTTCCAGGTTGCACAAGGTCGGGATCTTAACACCGGCCAGTGCCGCTGCTGAAAGCAGCGTCGCGTCGTCCGGAACCGTCAACATTCTGTTATTGATTGTCAATGTAGCCATGATTAAACGCTCCTATTCCGCCACCGATAGACATTTACCGAAATCACAACGCAGGCAGCGCTTCGCCTGCCGTACCGCCGTGCTCTCATTCCAGGACTGCTCCACCTCGTCGAAGTTGTTCCGCCGTCGGTCGACCGGCATCTCAGGCATTTTCGAACGCGGGTACTCGACCGGATCCGCATCCGGATCGTAATCGGTCTGGACCTCGTGGTACTGCCGCCAGAAGGCGTGCTTCGCCCCGGTCAGGGACTGGTCGATTCCCACGGCGGCCTTCTCGCCATCGCCGATCGCGCCAACAACCGACCAGGGGCCGGTTGTCGCGTCACCGGCGGCAAACAGCCACTCGACCGACGTCGCGCCGGTCACCGGGTCAACCTTGAGCCAGCCGGATTCGGTCAGTTCCACCGCATCGCCCAGCAGACCGCGCGCATCAAGCGCTTGCCCGACAGCCAGAATCACCTGGTCGGCCGGTATCACCTTCGCCTTCTGCGCTTCGGCTTCGGGACGCCGGCGGCCGGAGCGGT
>CAZOXS010000380.1:0-3742 GCA_964583785.1 uncultured Victivallales bacterium | reverse complement strand
TATAAACTAATACTACTAATTGGAATTTCTCATTTCCTGATTGTTTTTACTAACTTATTATCATTTTATTTTAAGAAGTTTGGCATTAACGGCTACAATCACCGTACTTACCGACATCAAGACCGCGCCGAGCGCTGGACTTAAAACAATTCCAACTGAATACAAAACTCCCGCAGCAAGAGGAATTGCTACTACATTATATCCGGTAGCCCAGATTAGGTTCTGAACCATTTTGCTATAAGTTGCTTTTGAAAATTTTATTAACGTAACTACATCTTTCGGATTACTCCTTACAAGAATTATATCGGCAGTTTCAACCGCTACGTCCGTTCCTGTACCTATAGCAATTCCAACATCAGCCTGTGCCAGCGCAGGCGCATCGTTCACTCCGTCGCCTGTCATCGCAACAATGATTCCGCGGCTCTGCACTTCTTTTATTTTCTTCGCTTTTTTACCTGGCAGCACTTCGGCAAAATAATCATCGAGCCCGAGCTCATCGGCAACCCATTTTGCAACTTGTTTATTATCTCCGGTAAGCATCATTGTTTTTATGCCTAACTCTTTAAGCTGTTTTATCGCGTCTTTGGATTCATCGCGGATAATATCGCCTAACGCTATTGCGCCGATTAGTTTATTATCAATAAGTACAAATACAACAGTTTTGCCCTGAGTTGATAATTTTTCTATCTTATCTTTTTCTTGTAATTCAATTTTATTTTCTTCAAGATAACCCGGGCTGACAACTTTAACATCTTTACCATTTACTTTCCCTTCTGCACCTTTGCCAGGAATTGAATTGAAATCTTTCAACTGATATTTATCTTCAATAGATTTAACTATCCCTTGGGCAATCGGATGCTCTGATTCCGATTCGACAGCTGCAGCGTATTTTAATATTTCCTTTTCATCATAATTATCATCAAATGAAAATGTTTCTGTTACACCGAATTCACCTTTTGTTAATGTCCCGGTTTTATCAAAAATAATTGCCTGAATATTTCTTGCGTCTTCAAAAGCATTTCTATTTCTGATTAGTAATCCGCTCTTTGCAGAAAGTGCGGTTGAAACAGCGACAACAAGAGGAATTGCCAGACCGAGAGCATGCGGACATGTAATTACCATAACGGTTACAGTTCTGGATAATGCAAAGTTGAAACTTTGTCCAGTAAACACAAGCCATACAAACATTGTTAACGCGCCAGATGTAATTGCCACAATAGTTAACCAAAATGCGGCTCTATTGGCAAAGTTTTGAGTTTCGGATTTACTCTCCTGCGCTTCTTTAACCATCTTCACAACCTGTGAAAGAAAAGTTTCATCACCTATTTTCTCAACTATAATTTTTATAGAACCCTCACCGTTTATTGATCCCCCGACTACATTATCACCTTCGCCTTTAAAAACAGGTTTTGATTCACCTGTAATCATTGCTTCGTTGATGTAACTTTTGCCTTCATAAATATTTCCATCAGCAGGAATTTTTCCTCCGGGTTTTATTAATAATTTAGCTTTGTGTTTAAGTTCGGAAACCGGAACATCAGTAACATTTCCATCATCGTCAATTTTATGAGCTTCATCCGGCATAAGTTTGGCAAGTTCTTCAAGAGCTTTTGAAGCACCCATTACTGATTTCATTTCTATCCAATGACCGAGAAGCATAATATCAATCAGAGTTGCAAGTTCCCAGAAAAACACTTCCCCCTTAACACTAAACACAACTGCACTGCTGTAGAAGTATGCGACCGATATTGCAAGTGCAATTAACGTCATCATTCCTGGCTGCTTCTTTTTCAATTCATCAAATAGTCCTTTTAAAAAAGGCCAGCCACCATAGAAAAATGTGAATGATGAAAGCGCAAACAAAACATAGATATCGCCATTGAAACGCAAAGTTTCTTTAAGTCCAAGAAATTGCACTACCAGTGGTGAGAGAAGTAGAATTGGAATTGTGATCATCAGTGAAATCCAGAATCTTTTTCTAAAATCTTCAATCATATTTCCATGGTGTTCAGAATGGTTATGCCCGCTATGCTCATCCTTTTTATGATTTCCCGCAGAGCGGGATTTCTCTTCGTTCAACATCTTTTCATCAGATTCTTTTTCATTGTGTTTTTTATGATCCATTTCTGAATGTTCGTCATGATCTATATTGTGGTCTTTATGATTTTGATGTTCGTTTTTCATATGGCATCCTTTTTTTTGACGACTGTTCTTTACAATACGGCGGCTAAATTATCATTTATAGACTGTAAATTGCTTTATGAAGCCGTTCCCCAATTTCTTCGGCAATCTTGCCAAGTTTTGGATTGTCAATAGTCTGCATCGAAACCACAGGATCTACTGCCGAGATTTCTGTTCCATTTCCTTTTTCCTGAACGATAACATTGCAGGGAAGCATAATACCCACCTTATCTTCTACTTGCAGTGCTTGGTAAGCAAAAGGAGGATTGCAAGCACCAAGTATTATGTAAGAATGAAAATCAACATCTAATTTCTTTTTTAATGTTTCCTTTACATCAATTTCAGTTAAAATACCGAATCCTTCATTCTTTAAAGCACCCGTTACTTTTTCAATTGCTTCTTCGAATCCCAAAGGTGTTTTTTTTGAAATATAGTATGACATGATTATTCTCCTATCAAATAAATGGAATGTAAAAATTATGTTAAATCTTTTTTCATTCTTTCGAATTCTTCTTTAGTAATGTCTCCTTTTGCATATCTTCTCTTTAGGACATCCATTGCAGATTCCGGTTGTGGCGATTGTGCATTCTGTTTGTTTTTGTTCATTTGATTTACAATCACCCAACCGATTATTATTAAAATAGCCAGCCAGAAAATCCAGCCATACCACATACCACCCATAAAACCATCGTGAAACATAATTTCTCCTTAAAATATTTTTTAATATTATAAAATAATTATTTGAAAAATGCAACCTGAGTTGATAAGCTGCACTTCACAATCCATGAAAGAATTATTTTTTCTTGTTCTTCTCTGAAAAATGATTCATCATATCTTTATAATTATTCATAACTGGATTCATATTTCCCATCATCGAATTTACCTGTTCGTGCATTTTATCATCTTTCATCATTACCTGGTTATTCATCATCTGGTTCATTTGCTCTAACATAGAATTCATATACTTGCCCATATCATTCATATTATTTATAAAAGACATTGTTTCTTTTGAATTCTGCATTTGTCCTGTGTCCTGGTTCATTTGCTTCATCATTGAATTCATCTGAGTATTCATATCTTTCATATTTGTCATCATTTGCGGCATATCCATCATATCTCCGTTCATCATTCCCTGCATATTATTCATCTGTTCATGGCTACTCTGAGTATTTTGTGGATTTTGGTCCGTTGTCTCCATTTTATCTTTGGCATAATTATTATTTTCGCCTTCATTTTGACAGCTGATTAAAAATGTAACTGCCATAATTGCAATAGATGTTTTGATGAAATATCTGTTTTTCATAATTCTCCTTTTTATTTATTGTTGTATTACTTAACATGTCCGAACCAACATTTTAGTGTTGTTGAAAAATTTATTATTATTTTCATTTAGTCATCAAATGACTTTGATTAAATCTTTTTATTAAATTACAAAGACATCAGTTCTAATTCAATCATTCAAAAGGATGAAAAATGGACTAGCCCGTTAATGTAAAATAATACTAAACTTTACTTTTTTCTGCCACTTAGAAAAACAACCCCACCAATAACCATAATTCCA
>CAZOXS010000379.1:0-11115 GCA_964583785.1 uncultured Victivallales bacterium | reverse complement strand
GATCGGCGTCTCGTGTGCGGCAGATCGACCTGTCTGCGTTGGAAAGCGAAGACGTGCGGCGTATCCGTCGGGATGTGATGAACACACGCGGCGAGCTTCTGTTCGCGCGGGCGATTGTATTGTTCGAAGGTGAGACCGAAGAACAGGCATTGCCGATCTTTGCGAAGGAATATTTTGGGCAACCGACATTCGCATTGGGTGTAGTTATGGTTGGCGTAGGAAGTTGTAACAACTACAAAGCATTTTTGCGGCTTGCAGACGGCATGGGGATTCCGTGGCTGGTCTTCAGCGATGCGGAAGCCGACGTGAAGCCAAAGGTGGAGATGCAAATCAAAGATGTTCAAGGCGGCAAGGCAATCTTTTTGCCTAATGATCAGGATTTCGAAGCATACCTTTTGGGCACCGGCTATGATGACTGCGTTCGCGCGGCGTTCGTTACCCTCGCACTTCCGCTAGATGCCCATGAGAAACATCGAGCGGCCAAGGAAAAAGAGGCCGAAGGCAAATCGGTCGCCGACTTGGAGCAATGGTTGGACAGCAACAAGACGCAAGCTGCGCCGAAGGTGGCGGAACGGATTGTCGGCTTGGAGGATGAAGCGCGACGAATTCCACCAAAGGTCAAAGAGTTGTTCGATGAGCTTGCCATGATTCTGAAACTGCCGCGAAAGTGGGTGTTTTGATGAAAATCCGGCTGTCACCTGAACAGGAAGAAATCATTCAAGCAACCGAAGGTGCCCATTTGGTGCTCGCCTCTGCCGGAAGCGGCAAGACGCGTGTACTGACAGAACGGGTCAAGCGGTTGCTGAGTGCGCCGCAACGGCGCTACCGTGTGCTAGCCTTGACCTTCACCAACCGAGCGGCTGAAGAGATGAAGGAGCGTCTGAAGGACGTTCCCGATCTGAACGGGCGGGCGTTTGTGGGCACCATCCACGCGTTCTGCCAGATGGTCTTGGACGCGCACTACTCCGCACTCGGGGAGGGCGAACGCATGCCGACCATTTTCGAGCGTGACGAAGACCGCATGGCACTCATGGAGAAGGCGTTGCACGCGATTCCGTCCATTCGTGGCGGGCTCAAGGCGAAAAGCGATAAAGAGCGGCGAGCCATCCTGATGAACGTGTTGGCTGCCATCAGTGCGGCGAAGCGCAGTTTCGCTGTTGGACTTCCCGGGGTGAGTGATCCGTTGTGTTCGGAGTACGCCGACTCGATCCGCGAGAACTTCGAAGCTGAACTTCACGCCCAGCAGGGGATCGATTTCGATGATCTGTTGGTTTTGACGCATCGGTTGTTCACGGAGCAGTCCCATATCCTAGAACACTACGCGGGCATTTATCGCTACATCTGCGTAGACGAAGCGCAGGACTTGAACGCGATCCAGTATGAGTTGATTCGGCTGCTGGGGCAACCCAACAGGAATGTTCTCCTGGTCGGATGCAAGAGCCAAGCCATCTACGGTTTCAACGGTGCCAGCATTGAGTTCATGGAAGAGGCGTTTAACCAGGATTTTGCACCTGTCAACCGGCACGTGCTTTTGAAGAACTACCGATCCGCGAGGGCGATCATTCAGGCGGCGAATCCTTTGGCCGGGGCCACTGCGGATCGGATGGAGCCTGACGAGGCTGCCTATGAGGGTGAATGCGCGGTGCTCGCCTTCGAGGACGAGGTGCAAGAGGCGGAGTGGGTTGTAGCCAAGATAGGGGAGTTGCGGCATGGCCCACAGCGTGACGATATCGAAGGAGCGTTGACGTTGGGCAGGATGGCCGTTCTGGCTCGGACTCGCTATGCCATGCAGGCGTTAGAGAAGGCACTTAAGAATGCTTTGGTCCCTTATGAGCTTAGGCAGCAGCACAACGGTTTGGCCTTCGATTCGGACTTCATGCGGGTTTTCGATCTCGGTTTGTGTCTTATGGTGAACCCGCGTGCCCAACTCCACCTGAATCAACTGCGTAAACAAATCGGATTGGAAGAGCCGGTTTCCTATGTGAGCGCCAACAAAGGGATCGACTTGTTAGAGTCGTTGCGTGGCTCGGTCACGAGCGATTGGAGCGAGCGCTTCGCTTTTTGCCTGCAGGAGTGGCGAAAGGTGGCGGTTGATGGGACCAGGCTGTTGCCTGTACTTAACCGGATCAAGGAATATGTGAATCGACCAGCCAGTTGGGATGAGAACGAGCGTGCGCGCGCGTCAGCCGATGTGGGGCTCATGCTGGAATGCTGGACACAGTATTCGCAAAATACCGCGCCCGAACTCCAGTCGCTCTCTGGATTCCGGGCCAAACTGTCTTTGGGCGTTGTCCGCCCGTCTGGAGATAGCGATGTGTTGACGCTGGCGACCGTTCACTCGGTAAAGGGACTCGAGTTCGATGTCGTCTTCATGATCGGGATGGTCGAAGGTGTTTTTCCCGACTACCGGGCGCAACCAGGAAGCCGCCAGATGAAAGAGGAGCAGAATGATGCCTTCGTCGCCATGACGCGAGCGCGGCGATTGCTTTACCTGACCTATCCACAAAGCCGGACAATGCCGTGGGGAGACCGAAAAACGCAACGGGTGTCGCGTTTTGTAACTGCAACGAAAATGTATCCGCTCTCGGCAGGTGATTGGCGCGAGCTGCGGGTCGCGGAATAGTTCTTTATGAAACCTGTATCTCAAAAACCGCTTAGCGTAATGGACCTCGACCTGCCGGAAATCTCAGGCCGTGACCCCTACTCCCCGCCGGACAGCCATCTGGTCCGCGAGGGTGCGGACGGATGGAAGGAAAGGCCGGGGCGGAGGATCAGCAACACCCTGTTGGTCAATGCGGTGAGGCGCGAGGTGGACACGTGGCGCGTCAATGGGTATCCCGGCGTATCGGAGACCTCTCGCCGTCTGTTGCGTTTCTGGTTCCACGAGGACCACATGGGCGATGGCCACTGTTTCCGCTACTACTTCTGCCAACAGGAGGCCGTCGAGACGGTGGTGTACCTGTCGGAAATCCGCAAACTGTATGATGCAGCCGAGGTCATCGAGGCGTTCTTCGAGAAGACGGACTTGCTCGGCCTGCAGTTTCTCACGGCGGCAAACGGCGACCGGTATCTGCGGCGCTACATTCCCGAGATCAACAAGGATGCCGACCAGATTCTGCCGCCGTTGGGGTTGCCTCGGTATGCCGTGAAGATGGCGACCGGAAGCGGAAAGACGGTGGTCATGGCGCTGCTGGCTGTCTGGAGTTTTTTCCATCGGCGGCTGGAAACAGGTAGCCGGATGCCAAACCACTTCCTGGTGGTCGCGCCCAACGTGATTGTGTTCGAGCGCCTGGCCGAAGACTTTTCAGCGGGCAAGATCTTCTGGCGCTTGCCGATGATTCCGCCCGAGTGGCGCCGTCTTTTTACGCTTCAGTGTATCCTGAGAGGCGACGCGGCCGATGGTGCGCATGGCCAGGGTGCCCTGTTCCTCACGAACATCCAGCAAATCTACGCCCAGGAAGCACCGCCTCCACCGGTTAACCCCATCGCCGCGATTCTCGGGAACGCACCGAAGGGCAATGCCCGTAACGCGGAATCGATGCTAGACCGGCTTCTGCGGTTGCCGAACCTGATGGTCCTGAACGACGAGGCGCACCACGTTCATGACGACGAATTGGCCTGGAACAAAACGTTGCTGGCGCTCCATGAGACCTTGAAATCCAAGCAGGCAGAAGGCCTGCACCTGTGGCTTGATTTTTCCGCCACGCCAAAGAACCAGAACGGCACCTACTTCCCGTGGATTGTGGTGGACTACCCATTGGCTCAGGCGGTCGAGGACCGGATCGTTAAAACGCCGCTCATTATCCACCAGACCGACAAGAAGGACCCGGAAAAATACGCCTCAAAAGATGCGGGTGATGCCTACAGCGAATGGATCACCATCGCCATGCAGCGCTGGCGTCAGCACGGCGAGGACTTCAAGTCCACGGGGGAGAAGCCGCTGCTCTTCGTAATGGCGGAGAACACGAAAGACGCGGATTCAATCGCGGAACGGTTGCAACGCGAACCCGACCTGTCTGGAGAGGGGCATGTGTTGCTTATCCACACGGATAAAACCGGTGAGATCACGGAGAAGGATCTGGACAAGGCTCGGGATCTGGCCCGGACGGTCGACAGCGGGAAGTCCAAGGTGCGGGCCGTCGTTTCCGTGATGATGCTGCGCGAAGGCTGGGACGTCCGGAACGTGACGGTGATCCTCGGCTTACGGCCGTTCTCCGCCAAAGCCAGAATCCTGCCCGAACAGGCGGTCGGGCGGGGTTTGCGTTTGATGCGGAATATCGCCCGCGACAACAACCAGGTGCTGGAGTTGATCGGCACAAATGCCTTCGAGAGTTTCATCAAGGAACTGGAAGGCGAAGGCGTCGGCATCCCGACTACGACGACACCGCCCAAGCCGGGCATGATGATCATGCCTGTTTCGGACCGCGAGATGTACAATATCCACATTCCGCAGACCACGGCCCTGTACCAGCGTGAATACCGCCGATTGGCCGAACTTGACCCGCTGAGCCTGTCCCCGCTGTCAGCGGAAACAAGCCTGTCCGCCGATGTGAAAAATCGGATTGAACTGGTCCACGGCATTGTGCAGGTTAAAGTCGGGACGGACGAGGTGGTCTTTAACGCGGAGAATCTGCCGCCCATCGAGAGCATCCTTGCCGCCTTGACGCGGCGCGTGGAAAAGAAGGCCAAACTGACCGGGTTTTTCGCCGAACTCTATCCGAAAGTTGCCGAGTACGTACAGAACCGCTGCTTTGGCGGCATGGTATCCTTTGATGATCCTGCATTGCGGCGGGAATTGAATCACTCGGACCTGCTCGAAGCGGTCGCGGTCATGTTCAGCCGGGCCATCGGCGACCTGACCGCCAAACCTCAACCGGTCAAACTACAGGGGGATCGCTTCTCCCTCTACAACACAGAACCCTTCATGTGGCGGCGTATGACCGTTGACGCCGACCACACCGTGTTCAACACGGTTGCTTGCTTCAACGCCCTTGAGGCCTCATTCGCGGCTTTTTTAGATAAGGCGGCTGACATTGAGCGCTTCTCGGCGTTGTCAGAGTGGTACACCCGTTTTTGTATCCAGTACCTCGACGAGGAAGGCGGCATCCGTCTCTACTATCCCGACTTTGTCGCCATCCAAAAGACCAAAGAGGGATTGGTCCGCTGGATCTTGGAGACCAAGGGGCGCGAATTCGCCAACACCGATGCAAAAGCCCAGCACATGGTTCGTTGGTGTCAGGACGTCAAAAGGGAGACCGGCGAGAACTGGCGCTACCTGAAAGTCCGCCAAGCCGACTTTACGGCCTTCTCCAAAGAAACCAACGGCGGCACGTTAAAGAAGTTTCTGGATTGGCTTTCAAATCGCGAACTTGACCAGACTGTCCTCTTGCTCGGCTAACACGTAGAGGATTCCCGATCTGATAATACCTTCAGGGCTACCAAATTTACCTAAGGCCAGACCTCATACTACTACTTAGATACGTCTGCTCGTTTGCGGCTTGCGGGGGCGCGTTGTTTGTGGTTTCATAGTGTCGTTTTTTAGACATTTTTCCGGTCGTTTAACACAAGGGCATCCATGAAAGCGATTGCACCAGGCAAATTGATCCTTAGCGGTGAGCATGCCGTCGTCTACGGCAAGCCCGCCGTCGCCATGGCGATCGATCTCAGCGCCCAGACCACCATTACCCCTGCGGTCGGCCCCGATATCGCGTTTTCGCTGCACAACTACGGCCAGCACGAACGCTTCAGGATGCGTGCCCTGCGCGAGATGAACAAGCGCATCCAGCACAACTACAACTGCTTCCTGCAAGGCGAGCTGGGCATCCGGGACGTGCTTGTCAAACCCATCGAGCTGATCCAGTTCGCATTCATCACCCTGCTCGATGGTCTGCACCTGAAGCTGGAAGAGGGCGTCGACATCGGCCTGACCTCGACGATTCCCGTCGGCTGCGGGCTCGGCTCATCAGCCGCCTCGGTTCTCAGCGAGCTGCGCGCGGTCGGTCATTTCCTGCGGGTCGATTTCCGGCCCGACTGGCACTACAAGTACAGCATCGTGGCCGAGAACATGCAGCACGGGCGCGCCTCGGGCGTCGATTCCTACGTGTCGCTCCACGGCGGCTGCGTCCGCTTCCAGGAGGGCGATGGCACCAAGATCGCCATGCCCTCGATCCCGGTGTTCATTGTCAATACCGGAACCCCGGAGACCACCACCGGCGAATGCATCGAGGATGTCCGCCTTAAATTCGAGCACGACCGTGTCTGGAACGACTTCGAGGGCGTCACCGATGAGATCGCCAACGTCATCGGCGGCAAGGACATCGAGTCCATCCAGGCGGCCGTACGCGAGAACCACAAGCTGCTTTGCCGGATCGGCGTGGTTCCCGAGCCGGTCCAGCAATTTATCCGCGATGTCGAGGCCGGCGGCGGGGCTGCCAAGATCTGCGGGGCCGGTGCCACGCGCGGCACGACCGGGGGTATAGTGATGGTGATTGCCGAGAAGCCGCCGATCGAGCTCTGCCGCCGTCATGGCTACCCTTTGAGCGCCGTGCGCGGCGATCCGCTCGGCGTCCGCATCGTCGGGAACTGAACACGGGGGCCCGCATGCCGAAAGCCGAAACCACCTTTCGTCCCGTCGGGGACTCCGACAGCCGCATGCACGGCGCGACCGCCGTGCTCGTCAGCGGCTTCGGCGCCGTGGAACAACAGGCCCTGCGCCGCATGATGGATGCCGCCGGACTGAAGGATATAGGCGTCGTCTTCATCACCGCTGCCTCGCTGCCGCTGACCCTCGCCGCGCTGGCCGCCCTGCCGGACGGAACTAACGCCGGCGAGACGGCGGAGTTACTGCGGGCGCTGGTCATGTCGGGACTGACCGAACGGCAGCTTCACGCCCTGATGGACAGCTACCGCCAAAGCGGACTGCCGCGGCCGCTCTGGGCCTCAGTCACGCCGACCTCCGCCGACTGGACGATCAAGTACCTGCTGGTGGAACTGCTCAAGGAGCGCGAAGCCATGCGGCAGGCGCGCGAGGCGCAGGCACAGCGCGAACCGGCTTAAGCATAAGGAACGAATCGTCATGCCACATACCCTCTCGGTCTACCAAGGCACGGAATGCGTTTTCCACAGCGACGGATCCTGGCTGCATCCGCTGTTTGAGCTTGAGGCGGTCATCAAGGACCGGAAGCTCGATCCCGGCAGTTTGATCGTACACGACAAGATCGTGGGGGCCGGTTCCGCCTTCCTGCTCGCGCACCTGGACATCCGCTGCCTGCATGCCGGTATTCTCAGCCAGCGCGGCGAAGCTGTACTGCAGCGGTTCGGCATCAGCGTCACCTGGGATACGCGCGTCGAGCGCATCGCCTGCGCCACCGAGGGTCTGCTGGATCCAGCCATGCCGCGCGCCGAGGCCGTCTCCCTCCTGCGCCAGCGTGCCGGGCTGGGGAAGACTTGACTTACAGCTTCCCCAGCGTTCGGCTAATGAATTCCGCCAGATTGTGCCCTATCTCCTGCATACCCGTGTCACTGGGGTGGACCAGGTCGGTGCGCAGACCGGCAGGGCCGACCAGCAACTTGCGGCCGTCAACATAGTGGACATTCCCCGACCCTGTGGCCGCGGCGATTTCCCTGACCGCCTCCCGGAAACCGACAGCGGTGGTGCGGGGATCCTCGAAATCGTCAAAATACGTGAACAGATCGATGCAGAAGACCGGTTTATCTGGCTGCGCCGCCACAACCGCGCCGACGAAAGCCTGGACCGCCGCACGGAATTGTTCCAGCGGCCAGGTCCGGACATTAATGCCCATTTCAAACGTCGCCAGATCCCAGTCGTCACGCGCGGCAATATGATCGGCAATCGGGCGGTCCATCTGCGCCGCCCCGCCGAAGCCGAGGTTGATGAGGTCACAGCCAAGGTGCCGCGCACACTGCGCGGCATACGTTCCCTCCGGGGCAATCGCGCAGGCACCGTGCGTGATCGACGAACCGTAGCAAAGCAGTTTCCTTGATGGCGTCGTTTGCGGCTCGGGATAGGCAAGATCGCCCTCGATCGACAGGATCCGCAATGTGTGTATCGGCGGCAGGCGTACCCGCACCAGCCGGGGATCGAACGGATGGCCCTGGTCACGACTGATGGCCGACATCATGTCAATCCGGTCAGGGATCTTGATGACAATCCCGGTCGGTTCCATATTCGCAATCACCGATTGCCCGCAGAAGCAACCGTGATAGACCGTGACCACGGGCGGGGTCGTGTTGCTGCCCATCGCCTGTAGCACAACCTTGGCCTGCCCGCCCGGTGGCAGCATGCCGCGAATCTCGCAGCCAGTGCCCATCAATGCCATGCCGGCGGCGCCCTTGTTTATCGCCGGCAGGATCTCCAGCGGCAGTCGCGAGATCCCGAACCCCGGCGTGCCATCATCCTCCAGGATGCTACACACATTATGCAGTTCAACATTCCCGTATTTCATTTTCGGCTTCTCCCTGTCCCTGATATACAGCCATTATTCATCGATGTCGTCCTGGAGCAACTCGATGACGTCCTTGAATATTTCGCGATTATTGGCATTCATCTCCGCCAGATGCTGATGCGCTTCCAGTGCCGTGTGGCTCATCTCCGCCGGTGCCTGCCTGCCCAGATTGATCCCGCAATAGGCCGGTACGCTACCGATGGCCGTTTCGTCGACAAGCACGAAATATTGCTCGAAGCCCATGCTCGCCAGCAAGACCGTGATATCCTCGTTGCCGGTGACAATCAGCGGTTTCTGCGGACTTCTGGCACGAAGCTTGATGGCGATCGAGGCCAGGATCCCAAGGGTCGTACTGTCCAGGAAAAGCGCATGCACAAGGTCAATCACCGCCGTCTCAACCGCGGTGTCTTTAAATACGGCAGACACAAACGGTTCCAATGCGCTCGTGCTGGAACAACGAAACTGGCCCTCCAGCTTGAGGTATAGACATTTTTGCTCGATTGCATATTGAATACGCGGGGGGATCATGAGGGTGTGATCCTTTCCAGGGTTACAAGCGACAAGTCATCCAGGCGTTCCGCAAGCTGTTTGAGCCCGCTGTAGAACCCGTCGAACGTCCCGTTCAGCACGTGTTCCCGCAACGTCTCCAGCTTCTCCCGCGTCGTTCCGGCCTGCATGGCATCCAGAATGCCGTCCGAGAAGAGGAACATCGAGAAGGTATCACTGATGTCAATCCGGCCCGTCTCGAACTTCACTTCAGGAAAGAGACCGACCGGGCCGCCGCCCGCCGTTGCATATTCAACCGTCTCATTCCTGATGATCAGGGGAGGCGGGAAGTGGCCGCCATTCGCATACCAGAGCGTTTTCGACGCCATGTCGATGTGTCCGTAGAAGATGGTCATGTATTTGCCCAATTGCTCAGCATACAACTCGGCATTAAGCTGTGCGAGAAGCTTATCCGGACGCAGGACGGCATCGTCGCCACTCTTGCGGAAAAGATCAATACTCTTGTTCACGAAGGATTTCAGCAGCACCGTGACGAGCGAGGACGCGACCCCATGCCCGGAGATGTCCGCCAGATAGAAGATCAGGTTAGTGGCGTCAAGAGCGATATAATCATAGAAATCACCGCTGAGGTAGTCCATCGGAAGCAGGTCGCCCGTCACGCGGAAACCGCAAAGCTCACAGGTCGCCGGCGGCAGCATGCGCTTCTGGATCTTCTTCGCGGCAAGGGCCCCGTCCTTCAACTTCCGAACCGTCTGTTCGAGTTGCTGTCGATAGGCTTTGGCCTTGCGTTTCAGGGCGGATCGCTCGATATTCTTCTCGATCGTGTGGCCGATAACCGAAAGCTTGGCAATGGGTTTGAGCAGGAAGTCGGACGCGCCGAGTTGAATCGCCTTGAGGGCTTCCTCGATATGCCCTGTACCGGACACGACGATCACCGGCGTATCCGCCAGAGTCGCCTTCGCCTCGCGCATGACATCAAACCCCGAGACCTCCGGCATATGTAGGTCCAGCAGCACCGCATCGAGCCGCGGCTGTGAGCGGATCAACTCGATTCCCGCCTTGCCGTCAGCAGCCGTCACGGCTTTGTAGCCCTGTTTTGACAGATAAGTGGAAAACAGGGATCTTGTATGCAGATCATCATCAATGATCGCAATGCACGGCGGATCCATATCGCTAATGGTGTCACTGGCCATCACAACCCACCTTTCACTCGTCGATGCGTAGCGGGGTCCCGACCGGAATATAGGTGAAAAGTTCCTCGACCTCGGCGTTGATCATGCGCAGGCAGCCGGCGCTGGAGGCCTTGCCGACACTTTCCGGCTGCCAGGTGCCGTGGATGCCGTAGCCGCGCACATCCGGCGTGTCGCCGGTCGCACGGACCGACATCCAGCGCTTACCGAGAATGTTATCCGGATGCCCGAACGGCACCTCGCGCCCGTCAGGCGGCCACCAGGTCGGCTCAGGGATCTTCTCGCGGACGACAAAGGTGCCGACCGGGGTTTTACCGAACACGCCGGTACCGACCTTGTAGCGTTTGAAGAACTCGCCGTTCATCAGCACGACCATGTCATGGGTGGTCTTGTTGGCCACCAGTTCGAATTTACCGGTAAAAACGCGTAGCCGATCGCCGATCTTGATCAGGTTCGGGTTGGAGATCATGTTGTTGTTCTGGATCAGCTCGGACGTGGTCCCGAAGCGGCTGGCGATCAGCCCGAGCGAATCGCCGCGCTTGACGACATAATCGACCTTCTCGGGCATCGGGCGCGGCGAGAGCAGCAGGGTGATGTTGACGGTGGCCAGTTTGCCTTCGATCTGGCGGCGCAGCGACGGGTCATCAGTGTGACGCAACGCCTCCAGGTAGGACGCGCGCGCCTCGACAAACTTCTGCGCCGACGCCAACTGGGCGGCGGTATCCATCAGCATGGATACATTGGCGGGGACCGGCGCCGTTTCACCCGCCGCGATCGTTTCCGCACCTGATGGATCCGCGACCGACGAGACCGCCGCCTCCCGTTCCTGGCGTGGCGGCCGTTCGGGCTTCTCGCGAATAAAGAACCAATACGTGCCGGCGCCCAGCAGCAGGACAGCCACAATGGCGCCCCAGGGCTTGCGCCGCGGGGCACGGTACGAATCAAATTCCTTG
>CAZOXS010000378.1:0-15176 GCA_964583785.1 uncultured Victivallales bacterium | reverse complement strand
TCGGGGCCGGGTTGATCCTGGGATGTGCGGTGACGGGGCCGGTCACGGCGGCGCGTCCGGGGTGGATGGAGAACCCGCAGATGAAGTACCCGGCGAAGTACTACCTGACGGCTGTGGGCGAGGGCGATACGCTGCAGGCGGCCGAGGCTGTCGCGGCCGGGAACCTGGCCAAGATTTTCAGCACGCACATCACCGTCGACGAGCGCCTGACCGAGCGTTATTACGAGCTGATCGGCAAGCAGAACCTGTACCAGGAACAGACGCAGTTCGACCGCAATGTGGATATGGTTACCTCCATGTCGCTCCAGAACGTCCAGTACCCCGAGCGCTATACCGACCCGAAGACCGGGCGGGTCTACGCGCTGGCCGCGCTCAACCGCGCCGAGACGGCGGCGATCCATGTGACACGCCTCAAGGAAAATGATGCCCGGACGGCCCGCTTCGTCGCCCGCAGCGATGACCTCTCGCCCGCGATCACCTATTCCGCTCTCTCTGCGGCAGTCGCCATCAGTGCCGACAGTCAGCAGCTTCTCGAACAGCTGGATGTGCTCTATCCCGCCGCCAAGGCGCAGGTGACGATGCAGTATGCGCATGACGATCTGCAGCAGCGGCTGGCGACCGCCGCCGGTGCGATCGGCTTCAGTGTCGAGATCGAGGGCGACACGGAGGGCAAGGTGTCGCAGGCGGTGACATCGCTGCTGACCGGCCTGGGGTTTGTCGTGTCGGCAGACAGTCCGTTCCTGCGGGTACGCGGGACGGTCTCGCTGGAGCAGACCGATCTCGGGCGCCAAGGGCTGCATTTCGTCCGCTTCCTGATGAAGCTCGACATGCTCGATGCGTATGGTAAAATCGTCCTCGCGTTGAGTGAGCAGGGCCGTGAAGGGCATATCTCGCTCAACGAGGCGGCCAACCGCTGCATCCGCAGCATGACCGGCGCGCTCGACCGGCAGCTGGTGTACAAATTGTTTACCTATTTCGACCAGTTGGTCGTGCAGTAGGGGCACTTGGGCGACCAAGAGGATACGGGGGTGAAAATTATTCAATCGTCAATCGTTCTCGTCGCCCGCTCTCGTCGGTCGGTGGACGATAGTGGGCGACGAGAGCGGAATACGAGTTTGGAAAAGGATAGACGTTAGAGGGAAATAAAGATGAACACGTTGATCGTATTGATATTGACAGTGATAACCATGACGGTCTGTGCTGCCCGTGCGGATGAACCGGTGGCGGTGGTCGAGCGCGAGGATTTGGTTGTGGCGGGAGAGGCGCTTCCGACCAGCCTGGTCGCGGGGCGCGATGCCGTTGCCGCCGAGGCGCTGGCGGTCTTGCCGGGCGTTGACCTGCGCCCCCAGGGGGTTCCCGGGGGGCAGGCCGATATGTCGATCCGCAGCTCCAGTTTCAGTGGTGCGGGCATCGCCCTCAACGGGTTTGCTCTGCCCAATGCCCAGACCGAGCACTTCAACGCCGAGCTACCGATCCATTCCGGCATGTTGTCCGCGCCGACGGTCTACACTGGCTTCGAACAGTCGCTCGCCGGCGAGGGGCATCTGATCGGAACCGCCGACTTCACGATCCTGCCGGTGGATACCTTGCGGCACCTCTCGATCGGGATTTCCGAGCAGGATGGGTTCCGTGTGGATGCGCTGGCGCAGCAGCGCTTCGCGCCGACAGCGGGCGGGGCGGCGGCTGGTGCCGGGGTGTTCGCCGACTACACGGAGGAGAACGCGGTGGACTATCCGGACAACGACGTTCTCGCCCGGCGCGCCGGTGGCCAGGCGCAATGGTTGGACACCCGTGGCGGACAGTGGGATCTGCTGCTGGCGCGGCAGGAAAAGGAATTCGGCGCGCGCGGTTACTACGGGGTGACCCCACTCTGGGCTGCTGACGAGGAGACCGAGGATACACTCCTGTTTGCCGGATGGACGAAAACCGACCGCGAAGGCAACCGCCTCCGCGCCTCGGCCCTCTACCGCGAGCAGACCGATGACTACACGCTGTTCTGGACCTTGCCCGGCGTCTTCAACAACAGCCACAAACTCGAAACCTACGGGGCATCGGTTGATGGCCTGCTGCTGGCCGGCGAGGGCGGTTCGCTGGACTGGCGGATCACCGGCAGCGAGCAGCGCATCCGCAGTGATTCGCTGGGTGATCACCAGCGCTCGCAGATGGGACTGGCGGCCATTCCCGGCATGCGGTTTGGCAAATGGCGGGTGCAGGCCGGATCCCGTTTCGAGATCTTCGAGGAGGAACCCAACGCGTTCCTGCCGCAGGCGGCAGTGGGGTATCAGGTCTCCGACCGTATGACACTCAAGCTGGCCTACAGTGAAAGTGTACGGCAACCCTCCTATACCGAGCTCAACTACGAATCACCGGCCAGTCTCGGCAATGCCGGCCTCAAGAACCAGACCGCCGCCACTGTGGAACTGCTGCTGTCCGGAGCCAGTGCCGCCCGCCGCTTGGCGTGGACGCTGGGCCTCTTCCAGCAGACCACGCGCAATACGGTCGACTGGATCCGCCCGACCGCGGATGCATCTCGCTGGGAAGCCTGGAATATCGGCTCAGTGGATACCGCTGGCGTCGAGGCCGGACTGCGTTGGCAGTCGGAGGGTGGCAACCGCCTGGCGGCACAATACACCGGACTGGTCAAATCGGAGGACACGGATTTATATGCCAGTCGCTACGCGTTGGACTATCCCGAACACCGGCTGCAATTCTCCGGGACCCTGCCGGTAGGATCGCGTCTGGCTGTGGAGTTGCAGCAGGAGATCCGCTGCCAGGAGGACAATCCGCTGCGGCAAAGCTCGGATACCGGCTACGACGGACGACTGGCGTTGCACGCCCTGGTGCTGAAATCGCCGAACGTGATGCTGTCTCTGGCAATCCAGAACCTGTGGGATGACGATTTCGAGATTTTCCCCGGCCAGGCGACGGTCTCGCCGCAACGCGTCTCCGCCAGCGTGACGATGGATTGGTAGCGTCAGCGCAACGGGTTCCGGCAGCGCGCCTCCAGCTCGTCAAAGATCCGTCGATAGTCCGCACGGCTGGTGAGCAAGAGCCGCTTCCTGAAGCCGATCGCCACCAGTACAGCCAGATCATGCGGCGGCGGGGTTGCCTCCTCTGGCTGCTTGCGATCGAATATCCCCAGATCGACAAACCGCTGGAAAATGGCTGCCGTCTCGGCCGGGGAAAGCATGGCATGTGCCCGGTGCAGATCCTGCCAGACCGGATCCTGTGACTGGCGCCAGAAGCTATCGGTTACCCGTTCGCTGCGCCCGGTGGTCATCTCCAGGAACCCGCTGCCGGAAATGTCGATACGGATCGTCTCGGTTTTACCATCGACCGGCGACGGGCGGCTGATGCGCATCTGCGCATAGTCGAGCGCCGAAGGATCAACGGTAAATCGCACTTCGTTCAGCGACGCGCAACCGCCGCCGGAGAGGAGCATCAGAACCAACAACGTTAGCTGGAATCGAATAATCATGCCGGTGATAGTAATCCCCCCTATCGCGCGTGTCAGTCAAAAAGCGCAGTTAAAGGCGGACAAGATGAAGGCTAGTGTTGCGAGGTAACGCGCACAACCAGTTGTGGATCGTACTGGTCGCGCAGCATGTTCTGGATGGCGGCGAGGGTCATCCCCAGCGAGCTGGGGCAGGTGCCGCAGGCTCCCTCATAGGCGATCGTGAGCTGGTGCGTTTCGGTGTCGAATGAAACCAGATCGACGGCACCACCGTGCGAGGCAATGTAGGGGGTGATTGTGCTGTCGAGTATCTCGCGGATCACCTCAAGCTGAGGCGAGGGCTGGATGTCGGTGCGCGGGGTGGCCGCCGGTTTCGCCGTCGCCACGGGCGGCGTATAGTCCGGATCGTGCGCGCTGATCCCGGCGCGGATGATGCCGCTGATGATATCCTCCAGCAGGTACCAGCTGCCGGAACCGTCCTGGGTCACCGTCAGCACGTTGTCGCGCAGGTAGAGATCCGTGATGTGCGGGGTGTCGAGCAGTTGCGCGATCATCGGTCCGCCCTCGAACGCGCCGCTGGCCCGCTGGTAGGCGATCGGGTCGCCCATGCGCAGGGGCTGGTCCAGCACGACCTTGCGCGACCGCGGATTCGGCGTGGTCTCGAACGCGATGGTCGGTTCCTTTGCGGCGTCGCGACTCATGCCTGCCCCTCCTTCAGTGCATTCCGCACCCCGTGCCAGGCCAGCATGGCGCATTTGACGCGCGCCGGGAATTTCCAGATGCCGGAAAAGGCGGCCAGCTTGCCCATGGTTTCCGGCCTCGGGGCGTCAGGATCTCCCAGCACCAAGGCGTGGAAGCGCGCGAATTGCGTCTCGAATTCCGCCAGGGTCTTGCCGGTGATGGTATCGGTCATCAGCGAGGCCGATGCCTTGGAGATTGCGCAGCCCGCCCCCTCGAAGGCGGCTTGCCGGATGACGCCGTCCCCGACTTGCAGGTAGATCGTGTAGCTGTCGCCGCAAAGCGGGTTGTCGGCCTTGTAGGTGTGCGTGGCACCGGGCAGCGGACCGTAGTGGCGCGGCTGGCGGCTGTGGTGCAGGATGATTTCCTGATAAAGGTCGGTGGCACTGCTCATGCGAAGATCCTGATAATACGGTTGAGACTGTCGGCAAGCTGGTCGATATCCTGCCGGTTGTTGTAGAGCGAGAATGCCGCGCGCACGGTAGCGGAGACGCCGAGACGGGTCAGCAGCGGCTGGGCGCAGTGGTGACCGGCACGCACGGCCACGCCGTCCTCGTCGAGCAGGGTGCCGGCATCGTGCGGGTGGACACCGTCGATGACGAACGAGATGATGTTGCGCCGCTTTTCGGGCTGGCCGATGATCGTGACCCCGTCAATCGCGCGCAGCCGCTCAAGCGCCTGGGCCACAAGCTGGGTCTCGTGCTGCATGATCGCGTCAAAGCCGACGTCCTGGATGAATTCAATGGCGCGGCCGAGCCCGATCGCCCCGGCAATGTTGGCGGTTCCGGCCTCGAATTTATAGGGCAGGTCGTTGTAGAGGGTTTGCGCGAAGCTGACCGAGCGGATCATGTCGCCGCCGCCCTTGACCGGTGGCAGTTCGTCGAGGAGTTGCTGCTTGCCGTACAGGACGCCGATGCCGGTCGGGCCGAAGAGCTTGTGACCGGAAAAGACCAGGAAATCGCAATCGAGTGCCTGGACGTCGATCGGCATGCAGGCGGTGGCCTGGGCGGCGTCGACCAGGACCTTGGCGCCGGCCGCATGCGCGAGCCGTGTAAGCTCGGCGACGGGCAATTCCGAGCCGATGGCGTTGGAGACCGCCGTGAAGGCCACCAACCGGGTTCGTGCGGTCAAGGCCCGTTGGAAGGCATCGGGTGTGATGTCGCCCTTGTCGGTGATAGGCACAACGCGCAACGTGATCCCGATACGGTCGCGCAGCATCTGCCACGGCACGATGTTGGCGTGGTGCTCGAGTTCGGTGACCAGTACCTCGTCGCCGGCACGCAGCCATTGCAGGCCGGCGGCCATCGCCACGGTGTTGATGCTGTCGGTGGTGCCCGAGGTGAAGACGATCTCGGCAGGGGAGACGGCATTGAGGAACCGCTGCACGGCTTGGCGGCTGTCCTCGTAAAGGGCGGTGGCGGCCTCGCCGAGTGCATGCACGCTGCGATGGATGTTAGCGGGCGTTTTGCGGTAGTAATCACTGACGGTCGCGGTTACACAATCAGGCTTAAGCGCCGTCGAGGCGGTATCCAGCCACGCCAAACGCTTGCCGTTGACGGGTACGGCAAGGCAGGGAAACTGTCGGCGTATGGCATCGATATCAAGAGTCGTCATCATGACACCCCATTGAAAAAGCCATCGAGGCAACGGTCAAGCGTTTCCCGCTGGTGTGGCGAGTCCACGCCGAATAGCAGATCCTCGATGAATCCGCGGGCGAGAATATCGCAGGCCTGCTGCGGATCGATGCCGCGGCTTTGCAGGTAGAATAGCTGGCGCGGGTCGAGCTGGCCGATGGTCGCCCCGTGCGTGCAGCGGACGTCGTCGTTGTCGATCCGCAGTTCCGGCTTGGTGAAGACGCGTGCCTGCGGACTGCGCAGCAGCGTGCGGTTGAGCTGGTAGCCGTCAGTGCCGCTGGCGTGGCGAGCGACCTGCACGGCCCCGTTGAAGACGGCGGTGGCCCGGTCGTCCAGGATGCCCTTGTAGACCTGTCGGCTGCGACAGTCCGGTAGGCGATGCACAATCGCCGTATGGAAGTCGCACCACCGTTCGCCGTTCAGGGTGTAAATGCCGCTTAGCATCGCCTCGCTGCCGGGGGCATTGAAGGTCACCGCCAGGTTCTGCCGGGCCAAGGCCGCCCCGAAGGCGGCTTCCAACGATTGCAACGCACTGTCGCGACCGAGTGTGACGCGCAGGCTACCGACATGGAAGGAGGCGTGGTTGAGCGATTGCGTCTGGTAGAGCCGCAGGCGGGCGCCGTCGGCGATGTCGACATCGATACAGGGGACGTTCAGGCAGATCTCACGGGAGCACGAGGCGTGCGTGATCGCGACGGTGGCGTCGGCTGCCGTTCCGGCACGGATCACGAGGCGAGGCGTGATCAGGGCGTTCTCCGTGTCGCCCGCGTGCAGCAGCAGGACGTGGATGCGCACGGGGGGATGTTTGCCGGGGGCGATCGTCAGTGCCAAGCCATCCCGCCAGCCGGTGCGGTTGAGTGTGCTGAAGGGCTGCTCGATGGGTGCATCCGGCACGGCCAAAGCGGTTTCAAGCAGGGGTTCGGCCAGCGGGCTGCGCAGGGAGACCACCTCGATGGTGTCCTCGTGGTCGATGGTCGAGAGTGCCGGACTGTAGATGCCGTTGACCAATACGATGTTGAGGTCGTCGGCGTGCAGCAGGTCCGGGGCAAGCTTGTGCCCAAGGTCCACACAATCCGCCTCCAGCGGCGGATAGCTCCATTCCCGGTCGGTAATCACGCTGGTGTCGGTGTACTTCCAGTCCTCGGTCTTGCGGGTCGGCAGCCCGTTGCGCAGCAGCGCCTCCAGCGCGCCGCGCCGCTGATCCAGTAGCCATTCCGGCCCGGCATGACCGGAGTCGATCCAGTTGCCCAGCCGGTTCGCCAGCGGACCCGGTATTGCTTTTGCAGGCGTGTTCATCGCAAAATCCATTCGTAGCCACGGTTTTCAACCTCGTCGGCGAGTGTGTGGTCGCCGGTCTTGAGGATCCTGCCGTCGGCGAGGATATGCACCACATCGGGGGTGATGTATTTAAGCATGCGCTGGTAATGCGTGATCATCAGGGTCGCGTTCTGCGGCGATGCCAGCTTGCGGACACCCTCGGCGACGATCCGTAGCGAGTCCACGTCCAGCCCGGAATCGGTCTCGTCGAGGATCGCCAGCCGCGGCGCGAGTACCGCCATCTGCAGGATCTCGTTGCGCTTTTTCTCGCCACCCGAGAAATCGAGGTTGACGGGGCGCTCGAGGTACGACGGGTCCATGCCGATCAGCTCCAGCTTGTCGGTCAGCAGTTCCCGGAAGTCAAACGCATCGGTCTCGGGAATCCCCTGTGCCCGACAGACCGCGTTGAAGGCCGTGTGCAGGAACAGCTCGTTGCTGACGCCGGGGACGTCCACGGGGTACTGGAACGCCAAAAAGATACCGGCGCAGGCCCGTTCATGCGGTTCCATCGCCAGTAGGTCGGTCCAGCGCCCGTCCTTATAGTACTCGATGCTCCCGCCGGTGACCTCGTAGTCCGGATGGCCGGCGATGACCCGCGCCAGCGTGCTCTTGCCGGACCCGTTGGGTCCCATGACGGCATGGATCTGGCCCGCTTCTATCTCCAGGTCGACGCCTTGGAGAATCGCCGGCCCGTCAACCACCTTTGCCCGTAGATCGTGAATGCGAAGTATACTCATTGCCCTTACCCCACGCTATGTTCCAGTTTCATTTCCAGCAGCTTGACCGCCTCCACCGAGAATTCCAGCGGCAGCGTCTTGAAGACCTCCCGGCAGAAACCGTTGACCAGCAGCGAAACGGCCTGCTCGCTGTCCAGCCCGCGCGACTGCAGGTAGAAGAGCTGGTCATCGCTGATGCGCGAGGTGGTCGCCTCGTGCTCGACAACGGCCGACTCGTTCTGCACCTCCAGATAGGGGAAGGTGTTGGCGCTGCACTGGTCGCCGACCAGCATCGAGTCGCACTGCGAGTAGTTGCGCGCGTTCTGCGCCCCCGGTGTGATGCGCACCAGGCCGCGGTAACTGTTGCTGGAGCGATCGCAGGAGATCCCCTTCGAGACGATCGTGCTGCTGGTGTTTTTTCCGATGTGGATCATCTTGGTGCCGGTGTCGGCCTGCATGCGGTTGTTGGTCAGCGCCACGGAGTAGAACTCGCCTACCGAATCATCGCCCTTGAGGATCACGCTGGGATACTTCCAGGTGATCGCCGCGCCGGCTTCGACCTGCGTCCAGGAAATGCGCGAGCGCCTGCCTTCGCAGCGTCCGCGCTTGACCACGAAATTATAGATCCCGCCGCGGCCTTCCTCGTCGCCCCCGTACCAGTTCTGGACGGTGGAGTACTTGATGGTGGCATCATCGAGCGCGATGAGTTCCACGATGGCGGCATGCAGCTGGTTCTCGTCGCGCATCGGCGCCGTGCAACCTTCCACATAGGAGACGCTCGCCCCCTCCTCGGCGATGATCAGGGTGCGCTCGAACTGGCCGATGCTGCCGGCATTGATCCGGAAATAGGTGGACAGGTCCACCGGGCATTTCACGCCCTTGGGAATGAAGACAAACGAGCCATCCGAGAAGACGGCCGAGTTCAATGCCGCATAGAAATTGTCCGTCGGCGGCACCACCGACCCCAGATAGCGCTTGACCAGTTCCGGGTGCTCGCGGGCGGCTTCCGAGAAGGAGCAGAAGATGACCCCGTGCTCGGCCAGCATCGCCTGGTGCGTCGTGCCCACGGACACGCTGTCGAATACCGCATCCACCGCCACCCCGGCCAGCCGTTCGCGCTCGTGCAGCGGCACGCCAAGCCGTTCAAATGTACGCAGCAGCTCGGGATCGACCTCGTCCAGGCTCTTTGGCGCATCCGCGAATGACTTGGGGGCCGAGAAGTAGCTGATCTCGTTGAAATCGATCGGCGGGAAATGCACCGCCGCCCAGGTCGGCGGCGTTTGTTCCTTCCACCAGCGATAGGCCTTGAGACGGAATTCAAGCAGGAAGTCCGGTTCCTGCTTGCGCTGCGAGATCTGGCGGACGACTTCCTCGCTCAGGCCTTTCGGAAAGGTGTCCTGCTCGATATCCGTTACAAACCCGTGCTTGTACTCGCGTTTTTCTTGAACTGGGTCACTCATCGCGCTCCATGCCACGTTTTTTCAAGACCATGCCTTCAATTATGCAATATGTCAAACACGAATCGGTTTCCTTACAGTTGACGTCATGTTGACCATCTGGTAGGCGACCGCCCGGCATTCAGGGGCGGTCTCGAGATGGCGGGCCAGGAAATGCCGCAGGGACTGGCAGAGCGCGGTGCGCGTGCCGGGATCGATCACGACGCTGCGCAGCGGGGCGAAGGAGCGGCTGCGCTGCCAGCGCTGCAGCAGCGTGAGCACGTCCGGGGTAAGCGCGATGGCGGCGGCGTCCCGCCGGTGCGGATCGCATTGCCCGCAGAGGGTACCGCCGAGTGCGGCGGAGAACCGTGCGCCGGTTCCGGGTGGTAGGTTGGTCTTGCAGACGCAGCAGTGCCGCAGGCGCGGCGAGAGTCCGAGCAGGTCCAGCAGGCGCAGTTCAAACCACAGCAGCAACGTGTCGAGCGGCGGCGGGGTGTGGGCGAGGGTGGTGATGGCGCTGTCGGTCAGGTGGTAAAGCTCGGGGATGTGGGCACCATCGGGCGTGGCGTCGGCGGCCAGGCGGCAGAGGTAGCTGATGGCGGCGGTGCGGCACCAGTCGCCCCGGCAGGTGCGACGGTCGTCGAGCGCGGCGCACTCACGGAAGTTGTGCAGGCCGTTGCGACCGTATTCATAGAAGAGCAACTCGCAGCGGTAGCCGAGGTCGTATTGCCCGGCACTGTCCTGCTTTGGCCGGTAGGCTCCCTTGATGACGGTCGCCAGCTTGCCGTGGCCGGGGGTCAGCCAGGTGACGATCTGCGAGGTGTTCGAGAACGGGGTTACCCGCAGCGGGATGGCCTCGGTCCTGGCGATGGGGTGGTAGGACATGGCGTCTCTAGATCGTGTGTTTCGTGATGACGCCGACACGGTCGCAGACGGCGGCGATGGGACAGCGGTTGCACTGGGGATGGCGCGGGGTGCACAGCGTCTGGCCGAAGGCGACGAGCTGCCGGTTCCAGCTTTTCCAATAGCGCTTCGGTAGGATTTTTCGCAGTTCCATTTCCGTCTCCAGCGGGGTGCCGGTCTTGAGCAGGCCGAGGCGGTTGGAAATACGATAGACGTGGATGTCGACGCAGATGCCGTGCTTGTCGAAGGCGACCGTGACGACCAGGTTGGCCGTCTTGCGGCCGACCCCGGGCAGGCGGCATAGCTGCTCGATCGTGTCGGGCACGCGGTCGTCGAAGTCGCGCCGCAACGCCTCGCCCAGCGCCTTGAGATGGCGGGCCTTGGTGCGATAGAACCCCACCGGGAAGATTAGTGCCTCGAGTTCCTCCACGGAGCAGCGGCGCAGGTCGGCGGGTGATTTCACGGCGGCAAAGAGTTTGCGGACAACCTTGGTGGTGGTCTCGTCCCGCGTGCGGGCACTGAGGATCGTGGCCACCAGCACGTTGAAGGCCGACCCCGTCTGGGCCTGGATGAACTCGATGATCGGAGCGGCCTGCTGGTCGTAATGCGCCTTCAGGGCGCGGTGGACAAACGGGATGTCGGTTACGTTCATGCCGCATGAACCCGGTTGGCGTTGGCGATCTCCTGAAGGATCTGTTCGGCGGCCAGGCCGGGATCGGCGGCCTCGAGGATCGGACGGCCCACCACCAGGTGCGAGGCCCCGGCGTTCACGGCCATCGTCGGGGTGGCGACCCGCTTTTGGTCGCCGAGTTCCCCGTTGGCCGGGCGGATGCCGGGGGTGACGATCAGCGGGTCATTGCCGATGCGTTGACGGAAGACGGCAATCTCGAGCGGCGAGCAGACCAGGCCGCTGATGCCGCAACCGATTGCCAGCGCGCCCAGTTCGGTCGTGTGTGTGCGCAGGTCGCGGGCGACACCCAACTCGGTGAGGTCAGTCTGGTCAAGGCTTGTCAGGGTAGTCACGGCGACGATATCGACCCCGGCGGGACAGGCTTCCGCCGCCGCCGTGAGCATGGCGCGCCCGCCGCTGGCATGCACGGTCAGCAACGAGACGCCATAGCCGGAGGCCGAGGCGACCGCGCGGGCGACGGTGCGCGGGATGTCGTGCAGCTTGAGATCGAGAAAGATACGCTTGCCGCGCTGTTGCAGGAACGTGAGGGCGTCCGGTCCGGCGGCGATGAACAGTTCCAGGCCGACCTTGTAGTAGCCCACTGTCTCGGGCAGGCCGTTGACAATGGCCGGGATTTCGGCGGCGGAGGATACATCGAGGGCAACGATCAGTTCGGTTTTCATGCGGGTTCCTTTACGGTAATGGTCCGGGTTTCGGGGTTTTGTTCGATTTGGAAATGGATGTGGACGGTGCGCGCGGGCAGCAGCGGCCCGGCGCGATCGGCCCATTCGATCGCGGTGATGCCGCCGCCGTCGAGATAGTCATCGAGGCCCAGTGCATCCAACGCGTCGGGGCCACCGAGGCGGTAGAGATCCATGTGATAGAGCGGCGGGTCGGACGGGTATTCGTGGATGAGCGTGAACGTGGGGCTGGTGATGGGCACGGTGAGGTGCAGGGCCGCGGCCAGGCCGCGGACGAAACAGGTCTTGCCGCTGCCCAGATCGCCGTGGAGCGCCAGCACCGCACCGGGCGCGAGCCGGGCGAGAACCGCAGCGGCGAAGGCGGCGGTTTCCTGTGGCGAGCGGGAGGTGAACGTCGTGGTCTTCATAGCGGCGGCAGCACGGGGCGCAGGCGCGTCATCAACTCGGCTTCCAGGTTGCGGTGGCGATAGCGTTCCAGCCGTGCGTCCTGCCCGGCGATCACGGCCGTGCGCAACGCCTTTTCGGTGATCACGCGGTGCAGGGTTTCGGCGGCGACATCAAAGCGGCGTTCATCGAGCAGGATGCCGCTGCCGTCCATGGTCTCGGGAATTGCGGCAGAGGCGTGGGCGACGACGGGGACGCCGTGCAGCATGGCCTCCAGCAACGGGATGCAGAACCCCTCGTGCTCGCTCATGCAGAGGAAGGCGTGGGCGTGGCGATAACAGGCGTTGAGCACCGGCTGCGGCACGGAGCCGGCGAAGAGGACATTCTGCAGGTTGAGATCCCTGATCATCGAGAAAAGCAGTGCCTGGTAGCGTTCGGAACCGGCGGCGGAGCCAACATGGATCAGGCGCGAGCGCGGCTCGATGGTCTTCTGGTAGAAGGCGAAGACGCGGATCAGGTCCTCAATCTTCTTGTTCGGGGTGCAGCGCCCGACAAAAAGGATGTTGTGCAGGCCGTCGTTGTAGCGCGCGGCCGTGGCCGGGTCGATCTCGCGGGTAACCGCGTCGATATCCATGACGATCGGCAGGACGCTGACATCGCGGTAGCCCACCGCTTCGAGTTCCTGCGCGTTGAAACGGCTGTCGGCCATGTTGACTTCGGCGACACCGGCCAGGGCGGCGGCCTGGCTGCGTCCGCGCCGCAGATGCGCCGCCGTCTGGGCGCTGATGAAGTCGAAATAGTGCGCCGGGGTGATGTTGTGGTAGAGAATGGCCTTGCGGCAGGGCAAAGTGCGGAAGGTCTCGTTGACCGACGTGCCGATGGAAAGGTGCAGCAGAACCAGATCCTCGGTAGTCACGTCGGCGGCGCAGACGGCGGCATCGCGTACCTCGCTGCGCAGTGTCTTGTTGACATTGCGGGGCTCGCTGAAGATTTCCGAGTGGTAGCCGACGCGGCGGAAAATGTCGCGAAAGACGACGGCTTCGTTGCTAATGGCATCGCTGCGGGCGAATCCGGCGGTAAACTGATGAATGGCTGGCATAATGAACTCCCTGAAGATACGTGGATTCTGCCGCAAAGCCGCACGGGAATCAAGTATGGATCGCGGGAAACAGCCTGCCGCAAACGCTGTATGTGAATGTCGTGATCGAGCGTTGCTTGCAGGATTCCCGCGCCGCTAGACTATTTGCAGATCTGGGATCAAGGTGTCGGCAATGCAGCGTCGGCAGGAAAGGTAATCATGAACGTGACGAAGAAGGTGGGGTTGACGTGTCTGGCATTCACAATGGCATTGGGTGGGGTCGGTGAATCCGCGCCTGCAAAGGCAATAAGCAAGGAAGTGCCTGTCCTCCCGCTAACGGAAGCTGGTGAGAAGCTGCAGGCCCGGTACGCGGCGCAGCTTGAGGCTTTAGGCACCGAGATCACCAAGGCCCTGCCGGCGATTGACTCTCAGGCGCAGGCCGCCTTTGTTGAGGGCTATCGAGCCGAGGCTGTGGCCATGGCCGGGGAAGTAAATGCGATGCGGGCATGCGCGAAGGCCAAGGACAAGGATGCGGCGACCAAGGCCCACGAAGACGCCAAGGTGGCTGTTGCGCAGGCAACCGCGAACGCGGAAGACTCGGCCGCTTCCGTGCTCAAGCTACTTGACGGGTTCCTGGCGAGCGACAAGCTGGACGCCAAACTGGTGAAATTCGTCGTCCTGTCGCAGGCCACGCCGCGCGGGCTGGCCGAATTCAGCCTGCAAGGGGAAGAAAACAAGGCACTCCTGGATACCTTGCTGGCCGACGCTGGCCTGATGAAGCAGATGGTGATTGCGGGCGGGGCCCGAGACGGCCGCTACGGCCAGGCAATGCAGATTTACACAGCGATTCAGAAGGCGAGCCCGAAAGCCGCCGAAGGTGTGCTGCAGCGGCTGGCGCTGGGAACGGCCCTTGAGCACGCCGTGCCGATCGCGCAGGCCAATCCGGCGGCGATGACCGATGGACCCGCGTTTGTCGATCCGGTCAAGCGCTACCTGCATTTCGAGAAAGCCTATCTGGATGGCGAACTGGATGCGGAATTCAAAGTCCTGACGGCCTGGGATTTGCGTAATGCAGTCAACGGCGACGAGCCGGATGTGACGCTGACTTGGGGGCGTGAGATGCTGCGCAACTACCGCCCGGACCATATCCAGACGGCTGATACGCGCTGGCGGTATGTCAAGGCCGTCAAGACCGAGGTCCGCTATGGCTCGCAATATGACAAATTCGACAAGCCCGAGCTACAGAAGTATCAGAACATGATTATGAACGGCGGGGTGTGCGGCAGGCGCGCGTTCTTCGGTCGCTTCATCCTGCGCTGCTTTGGCATCCCGACTCTGGCTCGTCCGCAGCCTGGCCATGCCACACTGACCCATTGGTCGCCTGCGGGATGGGTGATCAATCTCGGTGCTGGCTGGGGGTGGGGGACTCTTAAGGACGGGATGGAGGATCGCGACTTCGTGGTGCATACGCAGGCCCGAGCGGTCGAGAAGTCCTTCATCGAGGTCCTGCGGGCGCAGTGGGTTGCCAAGGTGCTTGGCGAGCAGGACGTGTACGGGTTCCATGACAAGCGTCCGTCGGGCCTCTGGAACGGCGTGGCGCTCTATCGCCAGCGCGCGATTGTTGAGGAGGCGGCGGCGGTGGCGCTGGCCGCCGTGGGTACGGACATAGGCGAGGCCAACGAGTCCAAGGAAAAGGATGTCGCCGAGACTGTTGAAATCACGGACGCAGATCGGCAGATGGTCATCGGCAAGGACGGCACGATCACGATTCCGGCAGTCGCCTGCACTAGGCCGACCGCGAGCACGGAGAAGATCGTCTTCATGAAGAGCTATCTCGGGGGACTGCAGATGCACTATAACCGCAATGGAGCCCCCGAGACGTTCGAGTATGTCGTCGAGGTTCCCGAGGCGGGGAACTACGCCCTGAGCGCCCGTGTGGTCACGGTTACCGGGGATCAGCACCTGCTGGTGGCGGTCAATGGGGTCGAGCAACCCGTCGATATGGTCCTGCCATTAACGATCGGGATGTGGGATCATGCCGAACCGGTTGAAGTCACGCTGGCAAAGGGGAGGAACGTGCTCACGTGCTCCCGCGGCGGCGAGAATATCCGGGGCTTGACGATCAAGGATTTCACCTTGACGCCG
>CAZOXS010000377.1:0-5638 GCA_964583785.1 uncultured Victivallales bacterium | reverse complement strand
CTAGCTATCACTCGCTCCCCCGATATGGTAGCCACACCGCCTACTTTTTCGGCAGTGGTCGGATGGCGTTGCGGTATTCGGGGTGGGGGACGAATTGCGCTTTCATGCCCTTGGAGACGTAGATCTCGGTCGGCCGGCGGTCGGGTACCATAATGGCCTCGCTGCCGGGGAAACGCGCCAGGGTGGCGGCGGCATCCTTGATGCCGATGACGAAGAGGGCGGTCGAAAGGGCGTCGGCCTCGGTGGCCGACTCGCTCAGGACCGTCACTCCGGCCATCCCCTCGACGGGATAGCCCGTACGCGGATCGATGATGTGTGCATAGCGTTTGCCGTTGATCATGACAAACCGCTCATAGTTGCCGGAGGTCGCCAGTGCCATGCCGCTGTCCAGTTGCAGGACGCCGAGCGTCGCGCCAGCCTGGAACGGATCCTGGACGCCGATCCGCCACGGCCGCGTGGGCGTGGCCTTGCCGTGCACGCGGATGTTGCCGCCGAGATTGAAGATGGCATTGACAGCGTGGCTGGCGATGACGGCCTCGTAACAACGGTCGACGGCAAACCCCTTGGCGATGCCGCCGAGGTCCATCGTCGTGTCGGCGGCCGTTATGCGGGCGGTGTCCGTGCCAAGCTCCAGTTTGTCGATGCCGATCAGGCACCGGGCGGCCTCGATCGCGCCGGTCGACGGCAATTGTACAGGCGTCTTGCCGCCACTGAAGCCCCACAACCGGATCAGCGGCATGGCGGTGGCATCGAAGGCTCCGCCGGTTTCTTCCGTATAGTGCCGCGTGCGTTCGAGCATTTGGCGGGTGAGCGGGCTGATGGGCACGGTCTCCGTCGTGGCGTTGAGTCTGGAAATCGCGCTGTCCGGGATATATACACTCATCTCGCTGTTGACCGTCTCGAGCATGGCGGCCGTCTCGTCGCATACGGCGTCGAGCAGCTCGGCGTTATCGCCGCTCAGGGTGACTGAGGCGAACGTACCCATCACGGGCCAGACCCGTTCGACTGGGGGTGGGAACTTCGGGAAGGACCGGGAGCGGTGGATCATAAACGCCAGGGCAGCGATGACGCAAGCAATGCTGATCCAGGTCTGAAGGTTGTTTCGGTTCATGATGGCCTTGCTTTCTATCTGATGTTGATAATCTTAGGTATAACGGGTCGCGGATGACGCGTGAAGAAGGCGTATCCAGCAGTGGTCTGCGCATCGGGAAAATGCTGGTGCAGGATATCGAAGCAGGCCCGTGCTTCGGTCTCGCGCTGGAAGGTGGCCAGTTGGCCGATGGCGCGGCGCAGGAAGGCGGCGTAAGCCACAGGCGCGACGGGATCGGTCGGTAATGCCTCCTCGAAGGCGAGGAGGGTTCCGAACAGCAGGTCGAATGCCGTGGTGAATACCATGGCCCCCGCCTCGGGGGCCGCCGTCAACGCCCCACCTTCGAATAAGGCCGTCAGCGACTGGTAGATCATGCGCCGACACAACACGGCGGTGCCGGGGGCAGGGGACTGCGCAAGCCCGGTAAAGGCCCAGTAAAGCGCCTGGCTCTCCGGTAGCCGCCAGTCAATAAGGCCATAGTGCTGCTCGATCTGCCGCATCAGGTCCGGATCCAGACGCAGTTCCGATTGCAGGGCGGCGTAATCCGCTTCGTGCGGTGAATCGTTATGCCCGATCACCTGCATGACGTGCGTAACCCAGCGCTGACGGTAGAGGTCCGTGTGGTCATCGGATGGACCGCCGATCTTATGCAGGAAAAGCTGGCCCAGTTCGAGGCAGATGGAGGGATCTGTGCCTGTGGCGGGGATTCCGCGGTCGCGTAGCAGGTGCAGGCCATGGCGGACCCACTGCCAGCGGCTTTCATCGTCGGGCATCAGCACGCTGATGTTGTAGGCCATATTCCAGGCCTGTAGCGCCCAGACCTGCGGGAATTCGGGCTCCAGTGCCGTGATCCAGTCGGCAAGCTGGATCAGTTCCAGGAAGCGTCCCTGCTCCTGTAGCATGGCGGTGCGGATCCAGAGCCCGTCGGTGATCAGCCCGCGGAAGCCACCCAGGAAAACGGTAACGAAATGGACGGAAGGCGGGGGGACGGTGGCGTCAATCTGGGGGGGCGTACGCTTTGTCGTCAGGTGCTCGTTCACCATTCCGGCGGCAGCCAGCAGGGCGGTGCTGGCGGCTAGTGAGGCGATTGTCTTCCCGGTGGCACTCATATCGGGAACTCCCGTCGCCGCAGATGTAAGCCGCTAATCAGGCACAGGGAGGAGGGAATCGCCGCCAGCAGTGCGAGCGCAGCCCGGACGAGCTGCGAGGTGCGGATCGTGCGCGCGTCGGCAAGCTGACGTAGCGGCATCAGGCGTAGGGTCCTGGCGGTGCCGTGATGCAGTTTTGCGAGCATCCACTCGCCCGCTCGGGAGCCGGCATGCGCCGCCAGATCACTGGGCCCGTGGCTGTGTCCCGGTTCCGGTATGGCGGCGAAGCTGTGTGCGAGCAGCAGCGCCAGCACGAGGGCGCTGGCGATGAACACGGCGACCGGGAACGAGAACAGCGTCCCCAGCGACAGCGCCAGCGCGGCGGCGGCCGCGAGAAAACAGAACAGCAGCAGGAAGGCGCGCAGCAGGTTCTGGCCAAATGGCATCTCACGGCGCAGCAGGCTCACGGGTGCGAGCGGACTGAAGAACACCGTGGCGGCGGAGTCCGACTGGTTGGAGAAGCTGACGCTGACCGTGCCGGCGTACGCGGCCGAGCCGAGCGGCAACTGGTGCGGCCCGTCGAGCAGGCCGTTTGCCGGGATTTTCTGTTCGGTGCCATCCGCCGTGCGGATGGTCCAGGTACCATCGATCGGGCGACGCTCGACGGCGGCACAATGGAACTGGAACTGTAGCGACCAGTCGGCGTCGGCCCCGGCGATACCCGACCCGTCAAGCGGAATCGTCCAGCTGTAGTGCTGGCCGGGCGGAATCCGGAAGGCCTCGGTCTTGACGTGCATCAGCAGGCTGTTGACATCGGGCGTCGGCTCCCCGCTCATGCGTATGACGGTTTGCCGGGCGGACGCCTCTTCCCGCAGGGGCGCATCGTCAGGCAGGAATGCCGCGTGCCCGTCCAGGATGCGCGTGGCAGACGAGGGGGTGGCGCGGATGGCAATGGCGGTCCGCAGGGCGACACCCGCCACCCCGAGCAGCACCGCGTTCAGCGTCAGCAAACCCAGCCACTTGCCGAGCCAGACGGCGGTTAGGGGCGCGGGTTTGACCACAATGGCGGAAAACGCACCGCTCTCGACATCCTGCGCGCTGAGCGCGGCGGCGGTCCACAGGGTGCCGGTGAGCAGGATGCCGAACACGAGGACCGGCGGATAAATGACCGCCAATTTCAACAGGCTTTCGGTGGAACCGTCGCCGCGCAGGGCAAAGGGCAGTGCACCACTGGCGGCCAGCACCGCGAGCAGCAGCCAGATAAATGCGCGGGAGTTGACGATCCGGCGTCGTGTGACCTGGAATACAGCAAGGATGGCGCGCAAGGTTTTCATGGCTGGGTGGTGTCCTGGGCGGTCCGGACCGCCTGATCGAAGAAGGTTTCCAGTTTAAGGCGGGGATAATCGATCGTCGCCGGCTGACCGGTGATCTGGCGGAAGGCGTCCTGCAGCGCGGCCTGGTGTTCGGGGCTGATATCGGTGGCGGTAAAGCGGGTCTGCTCGCGTTGCTCGAGCATCTCGCGTAGCGGGCCGCCGGCGATCAGCTGTCCGTCGTGCAGGATGCAGACCGCCTCGCAGATGTCCTCGATATCGGCTAGCAGGTGCGAGGAAATGATCACGGTCTTGCCGCGGGCGGCCCGTTCGCGAAGCAGCTCCTTGACCAGGCGGCAGCCGGACGGGTCGAGCCCGGCTGTGGGTTCGTCGAGAATCAGCAGCTCCGGATCGTTGATCAGCGCCAGCGCGAGCCCGAGTCGGCGCGTCATACCCTGTGAGAATTCGCCGACCGGGCGGTTGGCGGCCTGAACAAGGCCCACGGTTTCCAGCAGGGCATCGGCTTTCCGGCGAGCGTCGTCTCCGGCGATCCCGAACAGGCCGGCGTGGAAATGCAGCATGTCGCGGGCGCTCAGATAGGGGTACATGCCGGTGGTTTCCGGCAAGTAGCCGAGACGCTGGCGCGTGGCGCGATCGCGCGGGGCACCGCCGAGCACGCGGACGCTGCCGCCGGTGGGGTGCAGCAGACCGGTCAGCATCTTCAGGGTGGTGGTTTTGCCGGAACCGTTTGGGCCGAGTAGGCCGAAGAGCGAGCCGGTGGTCACCTGTAGGTTCAGATCGCGGACGGCGGTGACGTGTATCCGCCCCCAGAAGTCACGAAAATGCTTGGTCAGTTGGTTGGTTTCGATGGCGTTCATAATTGCTCCGACTGTTCAAACCGGCGGCACCCGAGGATGAGTACCGCTGCGGTGTAGAGTCCGGCATAAAGCAGCGTACCGGTCAGCCGCGCCGCGGGGTCCGTCGTGCCGGTGGATGGCGACCAGAACCGTTGCCAGTTGGGAATGACCGCCAGCAATAGGGCGCGAGCGGCGCGGTTGGTGAGTTTCACCGCCAGCAGCCACTCGACCGAGAGCCCGGTTGCCAGCAGCAGGAAACCGGCGGCGGTGACTGAGGCCGGTGTCAGCCACATCGACAAGGTCAGCGCGATGGCGGCAAACAGCAGCAGGCCGACGGCGATCAGCAGGGCGGCGACCAGGGTCGAGGGATCCAGCGTGTAGTGGATCGCGTGCAGCCGGTTACCGGCGCGGTCATAGAAGCCCGTCAGCAGGGCAGCGAGTGTCAGCAAGATCGGCAGCAGGCAAAAGACGGCGGTATGGAAGGTTGCCCGGCGGCTGGCGTCGGCCGCAGCCCCCAGCAGGCAGGCCAGTGCGATGCAGAGTGCGCCGCTGGCGGCGGTGCTCATGTCGAGGCGCAGTCCCGTTCCTGGCGTGAAGGTTTCGGCGATGCGCTGTGCCAGCAGGGTTGTTAGTGCGCAGGTGGCGGAAAAGAGCAGCAGCACCAGCATCATGCCTGCGTAGCGGGCCATGAAGAGCAGCGAGGGCGAGACCGGTTTGACCAGGATCATGGCGTCGGTGCCCGACTGGCGTCCTCGCCCGGTCAGTGCGCAGGCGGCATAGGCCGCGAAGGCGATACCGGCGACCAACTGGAAGGCCAGCCCGCCGTCGCGCGCCAGCCGCGTGGCACTATCGCCGAAGGTGTGCGCGAACGCCAGCGGCAGCATCAGGGTGAAGACGGCCACCGTCACGGCGATCAGCATGCAGACGGGATTCCGCATCAGCGAACGCACATGGATGAGCGATAGATTGATAAATGAGCTGGGTAAACGCATGACGGCGATTCTGCCAGCTTTGCCTCCCCGCATCAATAGCCGATTTCTTCAGCCTTCTGGTTAGCCCCAGCCCCGGGGGGCGGATGATGTAGGGAGAAACTTGGGAGAATTAAACATCGACCATTATCGTTCCTCAATAAACCCGAAAATTCACCTGAAATGTAATGGGTCAGTTATAGGGGTGTTTGCCTGAGTTGCCTATAAGTTGGCCATTTGGCCTGCACTATTTCGGTGAACGAGAGCGGCGACGAGAGCGGTGAACGATTCAAATTCCCACTCGTTGTCCGCTCTCGTCGCCGTT
>CAZOXS010000376.1:0-5817 GCA_964583785.1 uncultured Victivallales bacterium | reverse complement strand
GCCTGCTCAAAAATGGTGATTCCAGCCCATCAGGCTGTCCAAAACCCCTCACGTGCGCAGCATCCGCCATTTTCCCTTGCAGAACCCCTCGTGGTTTCCGGCTTCAAGCGGAAACCACGAGGGGTTCTGCAAGTGCCTCTAGCGTGTGTAAATTTCTAAAAATCAATTACTTGAATTTGCCGCCAGGCAGATGTAGATCGGGATCGCCAGCCCCACCGTCGAACGATCGTTGACGTTGCCTGCATAGGAAGCTAATCTATTCTCCATCAGGGAGGTTCAGCTATGCCGGAAATATGCCGATTCTTTGGGATTGTAATCGCTGTTTTCCATAACGAACACAATCCTCCCCATTTTCATGCGCGGTACGGTGAGTATAAAGCGGCTATCGATATTGAAACGCTTCGGATTCTTGAGGGTACTCTACCGCCCCGTGTTTTGGGGCTGATTGTAGAATGGGCTTCACAGCACAAGAATGAACTCATGCAGGATTGGGAATTGGCGGGGAAGGAGCTACCTCCAGCCAAAATCGAGCCGTTGCACTAGGAGGGGAGATAAAACATGTTCGATGTTATTTCGGCAGAATACATAGGCGGCTATGAGATAAAGGTCGAGTTTGAAAATGGCCGTAGCGGAATCGTCGATTTTTCGGGCTATCCAGCTCGCGGTGGGGTTTTTGCCCGCTTTGAGGATATGGACTATTTCCGCCGCTTTGAGGTAAACCGGGAACTAGGCGTACTCGCATGGGGTAATGATGTGGATATTGCCCCGGAAACGCTCTATGCAGAAGCCACGGGGGAACCGTTGCCGGAATGGATGCATGATGATCTCGATGCTTGCCAACGCCGCGTTGCGGAATCCCCCGAAACATACGCTTGAATCACTTCGTGCATGTCCGCCCCCGCAGCCTCAGTCGCGGCGCGACTGGTCTACATCAAACGCCCTGAGCATGCGGAGGAATCGCAGCGTATCGCGCACGGGGCGGATCTTGCTGCGTTCATCGCCGTAGATGATCCGCACCGGCACCGACCCGATCCGCACGCTGCGGCGCGAGAGGATCAGCAGCATTTCCGATTCGGCCGCGAACCGCGCATCGCCGCCGGACATATCCGGCAGGACATCCGTGCGATACAGCCGGAAGCCGTTCTGCGTGTCCGGCACGCGCTGGCCCATCTTGCGGCTCAGCAACCAGCTCATGAAGCGGTTGGTCATGCGGCGGACAAACGGCATGGCCTGCGGATCGTTCATACGATTACCGACCAGCACCGGCGCGTCGCCACGGGTAAACGCCTCCAGGAATCCGGGAATGTCAGCCGGGGCGTGCTGCCCGTCGCCGTCCATGGTCAGCACGAACGCCGCCCCCTGCTGGCGCGCATAATCGAATCCGGTCTTTAGCGCCGCGCCTTTACCCTTGTTTTGCGCATGCACCAGGACCGTCGCCCCCGCCGCCCGCGCCGCCGCCGCCGTATCGTCCGCCGACCCGTCATCCACCACGACAATCCGCGGGCAGAACGGCAGCACCTCGCGTATCACGGCACCGATGCGGCGGCCTTCCTGATAGGCCGGGATCAAAACAAAACCCGCTGTTGTTTCCATTCGATAACCTCTTGGCAACCATTGAACCCTGATATCTGCGGACGATGCCTCAAAAGCAACACAGAATGCAATGCCAAAGCCACTGCGGGGCCGCTGCGCAACCAGCAGGCTGGACAAGTGCCGTGACTTTCCCTAGGCTGGTGCCGTTGCTCGCAATTGCGCGCCACGAGACCGCTAACCGCCAAAGGAGATAACGCCATGACGCTGCATGATATCGCCGCCTTCGACGACGTGGAAACGCTGCACTTCAACACCGACTTGCCGGTCACTGGCGGCTACACCTCCGACCTGCTCAGCGACGTGATGGCCAACGCGGGCGAGGGCTGCCTCCTGATCACGATCCAGGCCCACAACAACACCGTCGCCGTCGCCGCGCTCGCCGGAGCCGTCGGCATCCTGGTCTGCAACAACCGGCCGGTGCCCGACGACATGATCGAATCCGCCCGTCGCGAGGGCATTGCCGTCTTCCGCACCTCGCGCAACCAGTTCGAGGCTTCCTGTATGCTGGGCAACCGGCTCGGAGCATGACGCTATGCTGGCCGACCTGCACAATCATTCCTGTCTCTCCCCCTGCGCCTCGCTGGAGATGAGCCCGGACCTGATCGCGCAGACCGCAGCCGCCAAGGGCATCGGCCTGATCGCCCTGACCGACCACAACTGCACCCGCAACTGCCCCGCCTTCCGTGACGCCTGCAAGCGCTACGGCCTAACCCCGCTGTTCGGCATGGAAGTCACCACCGTCGAGGAATGCCACGTGCTCGCGCTTTTCGATGACCTCGATACGGCCATGGAAATGAACCGCTGGGTCGCAGCCGCCCAGCCCCGCCTACCGCTGAACCTGGATTACTACAGCGATCAGCCCGTCGTGGATGCCGACGATAACATCATTGAGCTGCTCACCTATTTCCTCGGGCAGGCGACGGCGCATTCGATCGAAGCTGTCGGCCGCCAGACCCGCGAGCTCGGCGGGCTTTTCATCCCCAGCCACATCAACCGCCACGCCTTCAGTGTCGAGTCCCAGCTCGGATTCCTGCCGCCCGGCGACTATGATGCAATCGAGGTCATGCCCGGCACGGTCGACGCCTACCGTCGGCGCTATCCCGATCTGGCGGTAATCACGGCCTCCGATGCCCATTGCCCCGAGCAGATCGGCACCTGGCCTTTCCACCTCCATCTCGAGGGTCACGATATCGCGTCCATCCGTCGCGGCCTCAGGAATCTGGCGTTGTCGCACCTTTTATCTATCCCATGAACACGCTGTTTTCCATCCTGTTGGCTACCGGAGCCTTCCTGCTGCTGGCGATCTACGGCGCGGGGATCTTTCCCTGGACCGTCATCGTGGCAACCGTCGCCCTGTGCCTGGCAGCACGGCGAAGACGGAAGACTACAGACTACAGACCGCAGACCGCAGACTGCAGACAGGAGACGGGAGACATTGGGGAAAAGCAGAAAGTTGATAGCAGAGAACAGAAAAGCACCCTGAAACCCTGCCCTCCTGCAACCTGCAACCTGAAACCTGAAACCTGCGCCCCCCGACACCCGACACCCGCCAAGCCACAGTTGCGGCGCAACTGGGCTACAAGTAGCCCGCTCGCGCCGCGAGCGCGGCTTATACGCGCGGGTTTCCGATCCCCTTTTGCGCTGTTAATGCTCTATTTCCTAGTCATGCTAATGCCGCTTCCGGCGAGGCTGTCGCAGGCGGGCGATGGCCCACGCGCGCAACAGAACCGGCTCGTGGTCGAGACGCTTGATGCGGCAACCGCCGCCGGAGTCGAGCACGGGGTAACGCCGGTCTTCTCGCTCACCCGCAGCCGGGCCGGTTCGCTGCGCTTCCTGCTGCTGGCGGTGCTGGCTACCGCCGGCTGGCACCTTGCCGCCAGCGCCAACGCAAAAGCGCGCACCGCCGCCCTGCGGGCCGTAATCCTCGTCGGCAGCGTGATGGCAGTGGCCGGGATTCTGGGCAAATGGGCGATCCCGCAAGGCGATACGCTCTGGTGGTGGATTCCCATCCCGCACGGACGCCCCGGTCCGATGGGTGGCTTCATGAACCGCAACCACTTCGCCGGTTTCTGCGCTATCCTCACGCCCGCCGCCCTGGTTCTAGCCACGCAGGATACCGCTCAGCGCCGCCCGCTGGCCGCATTACTGAACGTGGCCGCCACCGTCACACTTGCCGCCAGCGTGCTGTTCTCGCTCTCGCGCGGCGGCATGGTCGCCCTGGCCGCCGGGCTGGCCACACTGCTGCTGATCGGCCTGCGGCACGGCCGCCTCCGCACCCGCATCGCGCTCGCCGCCGCCGTCCTGCTCCTGGGGGCCGCCGTCCTGGCGGTCGCCTGGCGGCAGGAGGCCATCCGCGAACGACTGGCGAGTCTGCGCGACCCGCTCGCGACACCAAGCGTCCAGGATCGCACGGCGGCCTGGCGCGACGCCCTGCGCATCTGGCGGCAATACCCGCTGATCGGGGCCGGACCGAACGCCTTCCGTGTCGTCTACCCTCAGCACCGCACCACCTCGGCCCGCGACGCCCGCGACTTCGCCGAGAACGAATACGTCCAGTGGCTTTGCGAAACGGGTCTGATCGGGGTGCTGATTGCCCTTTTTCTCATCAGCCGCCTGACGCGCGACGCCTGGTGCGCCAGGCGCGACGGTTCCCCGGACACTCGGGTACTCACCGCTGCGGCGGTCTCCGCGCTGGTGGCCGCCGCCGTCCACGCACTGGCCGACTTCCCGCTGCACCTGCCGCTCTATGCCCTGACCGTCGCCGCCCTGGCGGGGATGCTGGGAAGGGAGGAGGGGGAGGGAGAGACTGCAGACTACAGACCGCAGACCGCAGACTGTAGACTGAAGACTGAAGAGCACCCCTGCACCCTTGCAACCCTGCACCCCTGCAACCTGAAGCCCGCCGTCTGCCTCGCCGTCGCCCTGGCGCTGGGCGCGTTCGACCTGCAACTGGACATGGATGGCCGTATCGGCCGCGCCGGGTACCCCGACGCCGCCCGCGCTCTGGCTGCCGCACCGACGGCACCGGTCGCCTGGCGGCGGCTCGCCGCGCTGCTCTGGCAGACCGGCACACCGCCCACCCGCACGCTGGCCGAGCGCTACCTCACCCAGGCGGCCGCCTATGACCCCAACAACTACCCGCTCTGGCACCGCCTCGGCGACATGCGCAGCGAGCTCGGCGACAACCGGGGCGCGATGGACGCCTACCGCCGCGTAAAGGCGCTGCGAAGCTGGGTCAACGTCCCCACCAGCCTGCCGGAGGAGAACTGACATGCATCAACCGCTGCTCGGAGCCGCCATTCCCCTGCTGATCGCCGCCGTCATCTACGCCTGCCACTGCGGCCGCGCCCCCTTCTGGCTGCTGCTCGCCGCCCCCCCGGCCATGCTGGCGGGGGCCGTCTGGGCGGTGATACCCGACCTGCCCCGCTTGTTCGGGGCGCAGGCGCTCTACCGCCGGTTAGCGACCGACCCGCGCACGGACATTTTCTTCTGGCACTACAGCATCGACCGGATGGAAGCGGCGTTCCTCGACCGCTGGACCCCACTGTTCAACGCCCTCTTCGCCCTCATGCTGCTGCTCCTGCTCGCCGCTGCCTGGCGGGAGCTGAAGCGCGCGGAAGAAATAAGTAAAGCGTACCGCCTCAGCTCCACAACCGATCGGACCAATCCGACCGATCCGGCCGATCCGACCGATCATCGTCCGCCGCCGCGCTGAAGTCGGCACACAGATCGGTGGCCTGCACCTCGATCTGGTGCAGGCCGCAGCGCTGCACGAACGGGTTGACGACATAATGGCGGCAGTGACGGCAATTGCGGCCTTTCTCGTCCCCTTGGAAAAGATCCACCCGCTGCGAGCGGTCGGCCTCGGTAAAGATCTGCGGCCTGGTCGCCATTTTGTAGGGAACCTCCGCCTCGGCCGCGTATTCGTACCCGCAGCTTACACAGAAAAGCCGCTCGCCGGTCTTGCGGAACCCCTCGTAGACCGGCTCGCGCCGGATAAATGTATCCGCCCCGCACGCCGCACACAGGATCGCCATCTTTTTCGTGTTCATGCGGTCACCGGTTGGTCCTGCAGCGCGCGGATCTCCTGCGGTGTGGCGCTGTAGGTATGCCCGCACATGTGGCAGGTGATGTCCTGCCCGTCGGCAATCCGCTCCTCGAGTTCCTCGCGCGAAAGCGACTTGAGCACCGCCAGCACCCGTTCCCGGTTGCAACGACACTTGA
>CAZOXS010000375.1:0-4694 GCA_964583785.1 uncultured Victivallales bacterium | reverse complement strand
TGCAAAACCCCTCGCTGTGCCCGGCTTCAAGCGGGCACAGCGAGGGGCTTTGCAAGAGCCTCGACTTATTATTATTTCACAGCAAGCGCGCGGGCAAGCATGGCGACTGCATCATCCGGCTGGATGCTTTGATCGCCGGCTGGATTCCCTGGTGTCACGCTGGCATAATAACGCCCAAGCGCGGTCAGGCTACCGTCCTCGAAAAAGAGGGCACTGGTATAGCCTTGCGGGGAGTGGATCCCGAACGAGAACCAGGCGTAGCCGACAATCCAGTCCTGTGCTTCCATCCAGGGCAGGACTTGCTTGGCGAAGGCAAGCACGGCTGCGGGCGTGTGCCGGTTTTTCTTGTGGTCACCACCCGTACGCCATGCGGCTGGTGCAAACTCGGTTATCAGCAGGGGGCGTTTTCCGTACATTTCATGAATACGTCGCAGCTTTTGCTTGAAAGCCTCGACATTCGTCCCTCCATACCAGTGCACGCCAATATAATCGACACGGTAGCCGCGGCGGTCGGCCTCGCGCATGAAATCGCGCATCCAGCTTCCCGGCACCCCCTGGGCACTCGTATCCGTTACCCCCTCGGGATTGGCACAGGCCGGACTGACCAGCGGCACGCCAAGCTCCATGAACAGTGGCCAGAGTTCGATCGCCTGTAGATACGGCAGATTGGACTGGTCCTTCTTGTCAGGCTCGTTAAACCCCATAACCCGTTTGACCGTGCCATCCTGAATGCGGGGGACAATCTGTTCCCGCATCCGCTGACGCAAGGTCTCGGCAGAAGCCGGTTTGCCCCAGATCATGGGCATGAACTCGCTGTTGATGAACCCCTGCTGCCGGGGAATCCACTCCGCCCCCCAGGAATAATTCCAATAAGGTTGTATCTTCGCCAATTTCGGCAGATTCTCCTGCCATGTACCACCCTGGCGACTCTGCGGTGCCCGCAGCGTGAAACACGCCCCACGCTTGCCAGGCAAACGCAACTGCCCAGCACTGAACACCTGCCCATCGCCCTGAACGGGGTTTGGCCGCCATAGGCTCACCCCGCATAGCAGACACACGGCCAGGCAATTGGATCGGTCAAGAAAACGCCTCATCATAACAGTCCTTCAGCGCCGGGCGCGCATGGCGGCGATCAGGCCATGCGGGCAATCAGCAGGTTGATGCGCTTGGCAAAGGCCGAGGGATCTTTGATCTTCGAGCCTTCGGCGATCGTGGCCTGGTCCAGGAACAGGCGTCCCAGCTCCAGCACATCGACCGACTTCGCGTCCTTGCCGTAAAGGGCTAGCAGTGCCCTGACCGCCTCATGTTGCGGATTGATCTCCAGGATGCGCGGGGCGGCTGGCGCGCCGCCACCGAACTGCTTCATCATCCGTTCCATCTGCGCATTCATCTGGCCCTCGTCCGCCACCAGACAGGCGGCACTCTCGCGCAACCGCCCCGAGAGACGCACGTCTTTAACGTCTTCGATCCCCTCGGAAAGCGTTTTCAAGAGCGGCTCGAACGCCTTGCGGACATCCTCCGCGACTGCCTCGCCCTCGGATTCCTCCAGTTTCCCCTGGTCGACCGCCTTGAGCGTCTTGCCCTTGTACTCGCCCAGCGCCTCCGCGAAGAACGGATCCACCGGCTCGTCCATCAGCAGGACGTCCTGGCCACGCGACTTGAACACCTCCAGATACGGGGAGTGGCGCAGCATATCGGCACTCTCGCCGCAGAGGTAGTAGATCTCCTTCTGGTCGGCACTCATCTGCGAGATGTAGTCATCGAGCGATAGGAACTTGCCGGCGTCCGTGCGGGTCGACTGGAACAGCATCAGCTCGGACAGTTTCTCGCGGTTGGCGTAGTCGCGGGTGACGCCTTCCTTGAGCGTGGCACCGAAGGCGGTGAAGAACGTGCAGTACTTGTCGTACTCCTTCGTCTTGAGTTCCTCGAAGGCGCTCAGCAGGCGCTTGACCAGGTTCGACTGGATCTTGCGCACCATGGGGTTGTCCTGTAGCATTTCGCGCGAGACGTTGAGCGGCAGGTCGGAGCTGTCGACCACCCCTTTGATAAACCGCAGGTAGACCGGCAGCAGGTTCTCACAGGCATCGGTGATGTAGACGCGGTTGACATAGAGGTGCAGGTGCGGCTTGGGCTCGGCCATGTAGTAGTCGAACGGTCGCTGCGACGGGATGAACAGCAACGCCTTGAACTCGAGCGTACCCTCCGCGCTGTAGTGGATCGTGTGCAGCGGGTCCGCAAAGTCGTGCGAGATATGCTTGTAGAAGGTCGCATAGTCCTCATCCTTGAGTTCATCCTTCGCGCGCAGCCAGATCGCCTTGCGGCTGTTGACGGTCTCCTCCTTCGTCTCGGTCTTGCCGTCCTTCTCCTCCTCGGTCACCAGCACGATCGCATGCTCGACGAAGTCGGAGAAGCGCTTGACGAGATTGCGCAGCTCCCAGCCTTCGAGATACGCCTTGGCGTCCTCGCGCAGATGCAGGGTAATGTCGGTGCCGCGTGCGCCCCGCTCGGCGTCCTTGACGGTAAACTCGCCCTGGCCGGTCGATTCCCAGCAGACCGCCGACTCCGCCCCGGCCGCGCGCGAAACCACGGTCACATGATCGGCCACCATAAAGGCAGAATAGAATCCGACCCCGAACTGGCCAATCAGGTCCGGCGAGGGTTTGCCCTTGGCGGACTTGGCGGTTTCCAGGAACGCCTTCGTGCCCGAGCGGGCGATCGTGCCCAACTCGCTGATCACGGTTTCCTCGGTCATGCCGATGCCGTTATCCGAGATCGTCAGCGTCCCCGCCTTTTTGTCCGGCACCAACCGGATCTGCCACTCGGTATCGCCACCGGCAAGCGCGGTATCAGTCAAGGCATTGAACCTCAGCTTGTCGACCGCATCGCTGGCGTTGCTGATCAGCTCGCGCAGGAACACCTCGCGATGCGAATACAGCGAATGCACAATGATGTCCATCAACTGGTTCAGTTCTGTCTTGAATTTCAGTTTCCGTGCCGACATGATAATCCTCCCTTGGTTACATAAGGTTAATCTGATCCCGAAAAAAAGCGAAATCGCACGGGGTTATACCACCTGCCCGATCAAAAATCAACCGCTGGATGCGTTTGGCTTGTTTTCAGATGGCAAGCGGTGCAGAATGCGGGCATCGGTTCAAGCAGCCCCCCTGCATCAAGGAGATGATCATATGGCCAAGCACGTGGTTCCCGCCTCGCTGATCAAGTCGGTTCGTCTTGACGGCCCGAAATCCGTCACGCTCAAGCAATTCGACAGCGGTTCGCGCAAGGGGGTCGAAGACCGCGACGCCGCCGAGGCGGATCTCGCCGCGATGCATGCATCCCTGAACGGGCTACAGGAAAAACTCTACGCACAGTCAACGAAGGCACTGCTGGTGGTCTTGCAGGCGATGGATACCGGCGGCAAGGACGGGTTGATCCGGAATGTATTCGGTCCCTTGAATCCGCAGGGAGTCCGGGTCACCTGCTTCAAGAAGCCGTCGGCAGATGAACTGACACATGGCTACCTCTGGCGCATCCAGAAGGAAGTCCCGGCCAAAGGTATGATCCGGGTATTTAACCGCTCGCATTACGAGGATGTGCTGATTGCCCGCGTGCATGAACTGGCCCCGCTCGCCGATATCAATAAGCGTTATGCGCATATCAACGATTTTGAGCGCTACCTCGTCGACAACGGGGTCGTGATCGTCAAGCTATTCCTGCACATCAGTCCCGAAGAGCAGCACGAGCGCCTGACCGCCCGCCTCGCCAACCCGGACAAGCACTGGAAGTTCGACAAGGCCGACATCGAGGAGCGCAAGCGCTGGCCGGCCTACGAAGCGGCCTATGAGCGGATGCTGGAGAAATGCAGCACCGCGCATGCGCCCTGGTATGTCATCCCGGCTGACCGGAAATGGTACCGCAACTGGCTGGTCGCCGGGATCCTGCTGCACACGCTCGAAAAAATGAACCTGGCCTACCCCGAAGCGCAGCCGGGGTTGGCGGATCTCGTGATCCCGGAATAGGAGACCGCAGACTACAGACCTAGCCAAAAGAGGCACACACCTCCCTTCCCGGCGTTCAGAATCGGGTTTTTCGATGCAGCTGCGGCTGGCCCGTGAGCTATCCGAGCATTCTGAGCATCTGCTCGGCAGCGACCACCACCAGGCCGAAGGCCAGGTGAGCGGCCACTTTGGCGGGGCCTCTGACATGTACATGCCGCCCTCCGTGCTGCTCGTGCAGATGGGAGTTGACCCGTTCGACCGCGCTGCGTTCGCGGTAGCGTACGGCTTCGGTGGGCGAGAACGCGCGTTTCTCGCCCCGCCCCGGATTGTCGTCAATGATGGCGACATGTCCCAAGCGGGCGGCCATCTCGCGGATTTCCTTGGCGTCGTACGCGGCGTCGGCCAGGTCGTAGAGATTGACGATGCGCCCGGCACTCATCTGCGCCAAAGGAACGGCGACCTGGCTGACGTGCAGGCTGGCCGAGGTGAGGATCGCGCTGACGGGTATATCGCCGTCGATCACGTCCAGATGCAGCTTGTAGCCGCACCAGCACCCCTTTTTGCTCTGGCTGGTCTTCTCCTGCGGCTTCGCCGTGGCCTTTTCGCGGGCGTGGATGGCGGTGGCGTCGCGGCTGATGTGACCGGCGATCTTCTCTCCATAGTGGGTTTTGATCAACGCCTCGTGAATCGCTTGTG
>CAZOXS010000374.1:0-3374 GCA_964583785.1 uncultured Victivallales bacterium | reverse complement strand
CTGGTATAGTAGCTGTATGTCGATGCCTGTTCGCCGTTCCCTGTTTCAACAGATCTCCTGACAGTGGCCTCACCCCATGGAAACGCCTGCTGGGTTCTTGCGCGGACAGACGCAATGCCTCCAGCCGAAGATATTGTACTGGTGATCGTACGTTGCGTTCCATTGGTTGCAACCGATATATCGTTCCTGTACTGCCCACCGCCCGCATCATACGACCACGCCGGGGATGAGCCTGGTATCTGCTGATCATTATACGTAAACTGGTTGGTCAAGATGTTTCCGTTCCGCTCTTCGATAATGTTCAGTACGCAACTGCCTGCTAACGGGTTCGGGTTTTCAACGATGTAGCTGGCAATTATCCCGGAGATCGGCGTGTACAGGCTTTCGGGAGCACGTGCCGGAACGGGGTTGCCTAAATGGTATGTGTCATCCTGTTTGTAAACGTCAATCCGGTAACGCGTCGGACTCTCGACGATAATATCAATCAAGCCCTCCGGCACCCAGACCTGGCGAAGGCCGTTGGTATCATAAATGGCTTCAGCACGAGAATCCGATGTCATGACCGCCGCAAAGATGCTGCCTTCGTTAATCAGCATGGGCTTTGGATGGGTGCTAAGCGCAAGTCCAAACGGTGTGAACAAATCCGGGGATGGCTCAGATGCTTCAATCAGCAGCGTTCCGGCGGAGGAATCCGCGCCTACCTTGCCTAGATCAATGACATAGCGCATGGCGGCAGAGGCAGAACCAGCGAACCCGCCACTGACAGAAGCCTGCGCCGCCCCAAACGTGCATGTTCCACCAGGGGCACCAGGCGAATTGCAGGAGGAACAACTGCCACACTTGATCTCGATTTCGCAGGTTGCCTCGCAGCCCTCATAGGTCGCTTTCACCTCCAGCCAGCCGGTCGGCGCATCAGCGGCAACTTCCAGTTTGCCACTGAACGCATCAATGGTTGCCACATCACCTAAATCACCGGAATAGGCGGCAGTGTCACAGGGCGTGAAGTCGATGATACTCCATGTTACAGGCAGGTCTTTACAGGGATAGACTTTCCCCTGGGATGTCTGCCCGAACCCGATCTCGGATGGATCAAAACTGATGGATAGAAGCGGGGGAAGAATGGTAATGACTTGCACTGCACTTGTTGAGTTCCCGCACGCATCAGTCGCGGTCCAGGTGCGCGTTATTGTTCCGCCGCAATCCAAATCTCGTACCTCGTTGGTCAGCAGTGTTGCCTCACCACAGGAATCTGTAGCCGTTACCGCCGGAACCGGCCACGGATAGTCGTTTGTGCAAGAAACGGTCACATTAGTAGGCACACCGGATAAGACAGGAGTATTCGTATCGACAAGAGAAATTTGCTGAGTTACGGCTTCGGAATTACCACAGGAATCGATCACGTTGTAGGTTCGCGTAATCGTCCAGCGACATGCATCACCGACAGGCTCAGAATCTCCAACAAAATCAATCGTGTGATTATTGCATTTGGAGTTAACTACCAGATTGCTAGCCGTCACTGACGGATCAGGCCACCCCTGTTCACACGAAATAGTGATTGGATCTGCAACAACACTAAAGATCTGATCGCTCACAGTGATGGTATGTGAAACGGTTTTTGTGAGCGTCTGGTCACATTCCTGCACTGTAAACACAGCGGTAACCGTATAATCACCACATTCGCCGGGGGTAAATGAGAATCCTGATCCGCTTGACGCGCCTGACGCCGATGGTTCAACCGACCACGTCACCGATGGTGTCTGTTTGGGCAGAGTAGTCGTTGTCTTTGTCTCGGTGCAATCCGCATGTACAACTGTTGTCTCCTCATGGCCTGGCTGATGATCTGACTCCGCAGTAAGCGATATTAGTTCCCCAGGACACGCTTCTGTAGGTCCGCTAATGCTCGCCGACAATGATCCGGCAACACACACGGTCGTCGTTGTCGGACAGCATTCCCCGGGCGGTGGGTTGCAGCCGGAGAGGGCGGTGCGGGGGGTGGCGAGCCAGAGGGTGGCGAGGATGGTGAGGTAGAGCCCGCCGAAGATGGCGAGGCCATTTTTTATGATTGCTTTCCTGTTTTGCATGGATATGGCTTTCTGAAGTGATTAGGGGGCAATACTGAAAAATGACACAGGGAGTTGAGATTCCTGGAGTTTCGGAACAACGGTCTTATAGGGACCATACGGATAGCACTTTACCCCTGCGACTCTATCTATATTCGCAAATGCACTTAATCGGGGTAGTTCCGTAATTTGATACCGACCTCCGGACTTCTTAACGATGGTCGATTGCAAGCTAATGATCCCATCCTCAGCGTTCTTACTAATCCGACGAACATAAAGCAATATGTAGAGGTCATCACCAATATTCAGCTCACCTCGCATTAATATGCTCATTCGGGTTGCACCATCGAACGCATATGGCATACTTTTGCCTGGTTCAAGCAAATAGTGGTTTCGTAGTAGTTCCTTTGCTTGCTCATCGCTCATTGCAAAAAGGGCATCAACATCACCTCTTAATTGGGCTCGCCAATACGCTGCCACAGTATCTTCAGGGGAATCAAATCGATACGGCAAATCGTCATCAATATTGACCTCAACAGGTTCGGAATAAATACGCCCATTGTAAGTCGAAACCCAGTCGTCCAGCGTTTTCAACTCTGTTTGAATCTTACTTAACCGCAGTTGTTCCCGCATTCTAAAAACCCGTTTCGGATCTGCTTGAGAATCATATTTAATTTTCTGAATTCTGCCTTCCATTATGCGAATGGTTTCGCTCTGTTCGAGTTTCAGATCCGCAGCAGATTTATTGATATGACTTAATTCATGAACTGGTAAAGTATTTAAAACTTTATTTTCTATAGTATCTATCTTATTCGACTTGGATTGCATGGGCATCTCCAAATTATCTCGCAATGACGTATTCTGTGCCAAGTCAACCGTCGGATATTGAGGACTGGCGGTTGTCAGTAACCGGAAACCACGTATAAGCCCATAAGCCAGGATAAAAACAATACCAGTAATGATAATAAAATGTTGTTTCATATTATAGCCTCTTATGCATTACCATCCCGTTCCGTCCATGCTCTATCCCGATTTGTAAATCATGGCGAAGGTGGGGCTGATGCTGAACAAAAAGGGGTATCGCTGATGGTCTTGGTAGACGGCGAATCGTTGACCCATATTCGCGTTTGTTGCGGCCCTAAGCCAAATTGATATGAAGTGGTAATCGATGAAGATGTCGTTTTCAATTTATAAGCATGGCCTGCAACTAACGCACTACTGAGGCTCTTGCAAAACCCCTTGCTGCGCCCGCTTGAAGCCGGGCGCAGCAAGGGGTTTTGCAAAATATAATTCTTCAGCTCTGAACTACCGGAA
>CAZOXS010000373.1:0-19823 GCA_964583785.1 uncultured Victivallales bacterium | reverse complement strand
ATGCGGCAGTCCTGGAAGACCAGCTCGCGGGTCATCGAGCCGCGGATGCCCATCTTGTTCTCCTTCTTGCCGAAGGTGAAGCCGGGCGTACCCTTCTCGACGATAAACGCGCTGGCGCCGCGGGCGCCCTTCTTCTTGTCGCTGATGGCGATCACGCTGTAGATGTCGGCCTCGCCGCCGTTAGTGATCCACTGCTTGGTGCCGTTGAGGATGTAGCTATCGCCATCCAGGACCGCCGTGGTCTGGATGCCGCCCGCGTCGCTGCCGGCGTTGGCCTCGGTCAGGCCGAAGGCGCAAACGGTGCCCTTGCAGACTTTCGGCAGGTACTTGGATTTCTGCTCGTGGCTGCCGAACAGGACGATCGGCGTGACACCGAGTCCGGTGCCGAAGAGTGCCAACGCGATGCCTGCGCAGTACTTCGAGAGCTCCTCGATCGCTACGATCTGATCCATGCAGCCGCCGCCCATGCCGCCGTACTGCTCCTCGATGGCAATCCCGAACAGATCGGCATCGGCAAAGACTTTCACCATGTCCCAGGGGAACGCGCCGCTCTCATCGTAGTGCTCGCGCACCGGTTTGATCTTCTCTTCGCCGATCTGACGACACAGATCCCGAATCATGATTTGCTCTTCGGTTAAGCCGAAATCCATACCTGTCTCCTTCGTGCAAGCGGATGTTCCTCCGTACCGCACAACCGGGCGAGCAATCGGAACGATCCATAATGAACGCGGATGAAAGCAGACTCGCGCCCCCGGATCAAGCAAAAAGCTTGTAAAGGACTATCGGGCGCGTATAGGATCGGTGGGGTTGAGGCACAGATCCCCCGCCGAGCGGCCGTGGCTCCGGGAGAAAGCGGGGGGGTAACTTTCGGGGCGTTGGGAGATCGGTGAACGAGAACGGCGACGAGAGCGGAAAACGAGTGGGCATTTGAATCGTCAATCGTTCTCGTCGCCGTTCTCGTAATCCGAAATAGGCAGACAGTAGTTGTGTTTAAAGAGTGAAAACACCACAATACGGTGCGGTTTAACTTGAAGTTATAAACAAGGTTGATGGGATGAAAGAAATCGGAATCGGGCTGCTGGGGTTCGGGACGGTTGGCGCGGGGGTGGTCGAGGGCCTTCAGCGCAACGGCGACCTGCTGGCGAAACGACTCGGGGTACGGTTGGTGCTGCGGCGGATCGCCGATCTGGACATCACGAGCACCCGCGGGGTGAGCGTGGATGCCGCGCTGATGACAACCGACGCCGAGGCGTTGATTGTCGATCCGACGGTCGATGTGGTGATCGAGCTGATCGGCGGGACGGGGATCGCCCGCAAGCTGGTCATGCAGGCATTGGCCCTCGGCAAGCCGGTGGTGACCGCCAACAAGAAGCTGCTGGCCGAGCACGGGGCCGAACTCTATGCGCTGGCGGCGGCCAATGGCGCCGACCTGTATTTCGGGGCCAGTGTCGGCGGCGGCATCCCCATCATCCGGGCGCTGCGCGAAGGGCTCTGCGCGAACGCGATCACCAGTATCCAGGGCATCCTGAACGGGACCTGCAACTACATCCTGACCGAGATGGAGAGCAAGGGGCTGGCTTTCGATGTGGCCCTGCGCGAGGCACAGCGCCTCGGCTTTGCCGAGGCCGACCCCGGCCTGGATATCGACGGGCACGACACAGCCCACAAGGCGGTCATCCTGGCCTCGCTGGCCTATGGGGCCCCGGTGGACCTTGGCGCGGTGTATGTCGAGGGGATTCGCGGCATTGAGAAGGCGGACATTGATTACGCGGCCGGGTTTGGCTACCGCATCAAGCTGCTAGCCATGATCCGTCGCGATGGCGATGCCGTGGAGGTGCGGGTGCATCCGACGCTGGTGCCGGTGGGCGATGTGCTGGCCTCGGTCAGCGGGGTGTTCAATGCGGTCATGGTCGAATCGGACCTGGCGGACCGCACGCTTTACTACGGGCGCGGCGCGGGCCGGCTGCCGACCGCCAGCACGGTGCTTGGCGATGTGGCCGATGTGGCCCGCAACCTGGCCAAGGACGCCTCGCTGCGGGTGCCGGCACTGCCGCCGACGGGGGAAAAACTGCCCGTCAAGCCTATGGCCGAGGTGCGCTCGCGCTACTACCTGCGGCTCTGCATGCTGGATCAGCCGGGCGTTTTCGCCCAGGTGACCGGCGTGCTTGGTGCACGCGGCATCAGCATTGAATCGGTCCTACAGAAAGGCACGACGGCCGATGGGCTTTCATCGGTGGTGATTATGACCCACGAGGCGCGCGAGGCGGACCTGGATGCCGCCCTGGCCGGAATCAATACGCTGCAGGCGATACGCGGGGGGACCGTGCGCTTGCGGGTAGCAGGATGAGTACTTACCAGTCGAGGGAATGAAAACATGAAAGTATGCAAGTTCGGTGGAAGTTCGGTTGCCGATGCCAGGCAGATCAGCAAGGTGTGCGATATTGTGATGGCGGACCCGGAGCGCCAGGTGGTGGTGGTTTCCGCCCCGGGCAAGCGCTCGAAGGCGGACATCAAGGTGACCGACCTGTTGATCGCCTGTGCGGAGGCGCGGCTCAATGGCGCCTCGGTTGGGGAACCGCTGGCCAAGGTGATCGAGCGGTTTTCGACGATCTGCGATGATCTCGGGCTCGAGGAAAGCGTGATGGTCGATATCGAGAAGGCGCTGCGGTGCACGGTCGCGGGGCCGACCGATCACGCCGGCCGCTATCTCGATGCGGTCAAGGCGGCGGGCGAGGACAACTGCGCACGGCTGGTGGCGGGCGAGCTGCGCCGCCGCGGCCATGCGGCCGAGTACCTCAACCCCGGCGTGGCCGGGTTGCTGCTCAGCGACGAGTACGGTCACGCCCGGCTGCTGCCGCAAGCCTATGAGAAGCTGGAGGCCTCGCTGGCCAACATCGAGGGTATTGTCGTGTTCCCCGGGTTCTTCGGTTATACTCCCGGGGGCGAGATCGTGACCTTCTCGCGCGGCGGTTCGGATGTGACCGGCTCGATCCTGGCGGCGGCGGCCAAGGCGGATGTCTATGAGAACTTCACGGATGTGGATGCGGTTTTCGTGGCCGACCCGCGGGTAATCGAGAATCCAAAAGCGGTCAAGGAGATCACCTACCGCGAGATGCGCGAGCTTTCATATGCCGGGTTCGACGTGCTGCACGACGAGGCGATCATCCCGGCGGTGCGGGCGGGCATCCCGATCTGCATCAAGAACACCAATTCGCCGACGGCACCGGGAACGCTGATCGTCCCCGAGCACCGCCAGGCATCCAGCCGGGTGGTTGGAATCGCCGCCAGCTCAGGGTTCTGCACGGTCTATGTGAGCAAGTACCTGATGAACCGGGAAATCGGTTTCGGGCGCCGGTTGCTGCAGATTTTCGAGGATGAGGGCGTCTCGTACGAGCACACCCCATCGGGCATCGACAACATGTCGGTGATCCTGCGCGAGGACGGGTTTTCGGAAAAAACCCAGCAGGCCATCTGCAAGCGGATCCTTGATGAACTCGAGGCGGACGATGTGAGCGTCGAGCGCGGTCTGGCGTTGCTGATGATCGTCGGCGAGGGCATGCGCTATGCCGTGGGCTTGTCGGCCCGGGCAACCAAGGCGCTGGCGGACGCGAATGTGAATATCGAAATGATGAATCAGGGCTCGTCCGAAATCAGCATCATGTTCGGGATCAAGGCCGAGGAGTCCGAACGCGCCTTACGGTCGCTCTACCAGGCTCTTTTCGAACAGGAGGGGTGATGAAAAAGCGCAAAGTCGCCATCTACGACACCACGCTGCGCGATGGCGCGCAGGCCGAGGGTGTCTCGTTCTCGTCGGTCGGCAAGCTGCTGCTGGCCCGTCGGCTGGATGCCTTCGGCGTAGACTATATCGAGGGCGGTTTCCCCGGCTCGAACCCCAAGGACATGGCATTCTTCGAGGCGGTGCGGAAGGAGGAATTCCAGCACGCGAAGATCGCGGCGTTCGGCAGCACCCGGCGCGTGAAGACCAGCGTGAAGGCTGATCCGATCGTGCAGGGGTTGATCGCGGCCCAGACCCCCGTGGTCACGATCTACGGCAAGAGCTGGAAGTTGCATGTCCACGACGTGCTGCGCACGACACCGGAGGAGAATCTGGCAATGGTGGCTGATACGGTCGCCTTCCTCAAGGACAGCGGCAAGGAGGTCATCTTCGATGCCGAGCATTTCTTCGACGGCTACAAGCACGATCCGGACTACGCCATGCAGGTGCTGGCCGCGGCGGAGGGGGCCGGGGCGGATGTGCTGGTGCTGTGCGACACCAACGGCGGTTGCCTGCCCAGCGAGATCTTCACGATCACCCGTAACGTGGTGACCCTGTCCACGGCGGCGGTCGGTATCCACCCGCACAATGACATCGGCTGCGGCGTGGCCAACGCGCTGGAGGCGGTGCGGGCCGGGGCCGTGCATGTGCAAGGCACGATGAACGGCTACGGCGAACGCTGCGGCAACGCCAACCTGACCACGATCATCCCCGGCCTGCAGCTCAAGATGGGCGTGGATTGCATCCCGGCGCGCCAGATGAAGCGCCTGCGCGACCTGTCGCTGTTTGTCGACGACCTGATCAACCTGCGCAGCGACACGCGGGCGCCCTATGTCGGCCAGAGCGCGTTCGGCCACAAGGGCGGCGCACATGTCAACGCCGTGCAGAAGAATCCCGAGACCTTCGAGCATATCCATCCCGAGACGGTCGGCAACGAACGGCATATCCTGGTGTCCGAGCTCTCTGGCGGCAGCAGCATCCTGCTCAAGGCACAGGAGGTCTGCGGCGAGTCCGCCTCGAAGGAACAGACCGCCGCGATCCTCAAGGAACTCAAGGCGCTGGAGCACAAGGGCTATGCCTTTGAATCCGCCGATGCCTCGTTCCGCATCCTGGTGCAGAAGGTGCTTAAGCGGCACAAGCCGTTCTTCGAACTGGACGGGTTCCGGGTGATCGTGGAAAAACGCGGCAAGGATGAACCCTGCGTCTCGGAGGCGACCGTGAAGCTGCGGGTCAAAGGGCAGGTCGAGCACACGGTGGCGGAGGGCGATGGCCCCGTCAACGCGCTGGACCAGGCCTTGCGCAAGGCGCTGCGACCCCTTTATCCCGAGATCGCCGATGTGCAGCTGGTCGATTTCCGGGTGCGGATCCTCGACCCGCAGGAGGCGACGGCCGCCACGACACGTGTGCAGATCGAATCCGGCGACGGCAAGAGCACCTGGGGCACGGTCGGCGTCTCGGAGAACATCATCGAGGCGTCCTGGGAAGCGCTGGTCGACAGCATGGAGTACAAGCTCTTCACCGAAGAGGCCCGCCAAGCGAAAAAAGGCGCGAAAAAAGGCGCGTGAGCCGCGCCGGGGGGGCCTTTTTGACGTCATGACTTGGTGACTTCGTGACGCCGGGCTTGATGCCTTCCAATTGGCGTCATGAAGTCAGCAAGTCACGGAGTCAACTCAATGCGCCACCAGCGTCAGCACGGCGGTGCGGTTGCGCTTGCGGTCGGCCTCGGTCTCGTTGGGGAACGGTGGTGCCGACTCCCCGGCTGATGAGGCACGCATGGCCCCGGCAGGCACCTTGCCGGTTTGCGCCAGGAATGTCTTGACGGCTTCCGCGCGGGCCATACCCAGGGCGAAGTTGTCCACATAGCGCGAGTCGGCGGAGGCGATCGGGGTGGCATCGGTATGCCCCTCGATCATCAGTTGATACCCTTGAAGCTTGCCCTGAAGCTGATCGGCCAGCGATCGGAGTGCGGCTTCCGCCTCCGGCGTCAGTCGCGTCGCGACGGAGAAGATCCCCTCGTTGAAGGCAATCCGTAAGGTCTGGCCCTGCTGCCGGATACTGGCGGATGGCAGCGACAGGGCCGGCCACTGGATGGCCAGTGCGGTACCCTCTCGTGGCGGTTCGGCGGGCGCGGCGGCCAGCGGACTGGCCTCGGGCTGCAGATCCAGCGTACCGGCCGTTTCCAGTGAGAACTCCGACTCATCGGTCGACGCTGGCGCGACCGCCGCCCCTTCAGTTGTCGTCGCCGTCGGCGTTGGTGCGACCTTGACGGCCGATCGTTCACAGCCTTTCAGGACAAGACTGATGACCGCCGCGCCGAGCAGGGCACCCACCAGAAATAACGGTAGGGCGGAAAGCGGACGTCGGTGCGAACCGGCCTCCGGTTCCTTTGGCTGGTGCCGGGCCTGCCGCCGTTCGTGCTCCAGTTGCTGTTCAAGCTGTTTGATCGTCGCCTTGAGCGGTTCGAGCTCGCCATCGGCGGAAACGGCGAGCGGCACGGATTTAAGGTGGCCTGCCAGATCGCTATCGCGCATCAGCAGTTGCACTGTGCCCGCCAGCAGTTCGGTCTTGGCGTCGGCACGGTCGCGCAGCGCGGTCAGTTCGCGCTTGAAGCGCTGCTCGTTGAGCAACTGCGTGGCCTGCAGACTATCGATCTTCTCGAACTGGTTCTGGTTCTCGAGCTGTAGGCGGTCGTAGTGGTCCTTCATCTGCCCGAGCTGCGCCTTGAGGTTCTCCACTTCGGTTTCTGCGGCAGCGGCGCGATCCTGTTGTTCCAGGAGCTGCTGCTCACTCTTCTGACGGGCTTTCAACGCCGCCGCCAGATCGTCCTTCAACCGCTGGGTCTCGTCCTGGAGAACCGTATGCGCCGTGCGCAGGGTCTGCAGGCTGTGCCGGGTCTCGCCAAGCTGCTGGCGGGCCTCGCTGGCGCTGCGCTGCAAGGGTTCCAGCCGCCGCGAAAGCGGAAGGTCCTCTTCGCCATTGAGGGGGGTCCCGGCCAGCAGGTCACCTGGCGGGACGGCTTCCTCATGGTGAACGGGTTCATCCGCCGGCCAGCCCTCTGCCAGGAACGCCCCGTCGCGATCGTCTTCGTCCAGTCTGCTTGCAAAACTGCTGAGCGGCTCGCGAGGACGCTCGCCCTCCATTACGGAGACCGGTGTCCTGTGTTCAGTTGGGGGGCGAGCGTCCTCGCGAACCGGTTCCGGTTCGGCGGGATCATCCTGCGTGGGTGCCCAGTCAGGGAAAAGATCGTCCGCGATGGCTCGACCGGAGGCCGTCCGGCGTTCGCCGGTGTGGCGGTTCTCCAGTATCGCGTCCGGGGGGATGATGCCGTTTTCAATCAGGCCAGGCACGAGTTGCAGGTTGAAGGGGCCACAGCGGGTACCGTCGTCCAGCCGGGCAAGCCAGTCCATTGCCAGCTCAGGGACATCCGCCGCCTCCACCCAGTTTTGGCGGTCCCGCGAGAGGGCATTGTCCGGTTCGATGCGGCCTTGCAGACACCAGGCCTGCAACGTGGCGGTATCGACCGGTCCGTAGACCGTGCCGTCATCACCCTGCAGGAACCAGGACATCGTGTTTGTTTTGGCATCAGACATAGCGCGGCCTATTCAAGCACGGTAACGGGCGGATATCAACCGGATTCGACACCGGATCCGTTTCGTGCGCCCCCAACCGTAAACCCGGTCGCGCTGACAGCCTGCACCGCCTGCACAAAATGAGGGTCAAAATAAGGATTGACGGTAACACATGACCGCGTAAAATGAAAAACTAATTAGTTGTTGGTTGTCTGGACTGAAAACACTGTTTGCCGCGATTGGCGCAGCGTGTTTTACTCTCGCCGATCGCATGGGATACGGACCATGACGCTGCACGAATTTATTGTCCTACAAATTGAGGAGATCGACCGGCACAAGTGGATCGAATCCCAGAAGGCGGGATACGATCTCGGCGACCGGGCGGTTTTTGACTGGGTCGAGAAGCATGCGGCGACCTTCCGGCGCCATGTGCTGGAGACGCTCAAGGAGGGGGTTGAGTTCCCTGACGGAACGTCGGCCCCCCCGATGGATGCCGACGCGACGCGCTGCAACGTGAGCTTTGTCCGCAATCGTCCCCGCTGACAGCCCCGCCTACTCGACGCGGATGTCGCGGACGTGCTCGCCCTCGTTCCACAGCCCCTTGACACGCTGGCCGCCGGAATACACCCGCACCCCCTCACCATGCATGCGGCCATTCCGGAACGGGCCGATGTACTGCGCCCCGTCAGCCGCACGGTAATGCCCCTGTCCATGGCGCACTCCGTCCATGAAATCCCCGGTATAGCGTGAACCGTCCGCAAACCGATATTCACCCTTGCCGGTTCGCAGGTCGCTGCGGAATTCGCCCTCATAGACATCGCCGTTGGAGAACCGGATAACGCCCTTGCCATGCTTGCGGCCGTTCATGAAATCGCCGACATACTTGCTGCCGTCGGGGTAGACCATCACGCCGCGCCCGTTAATCAGGTCGTTGCGGAAATCGCCGGCATAGCGGCTGCCATCGGACTGCGTCAGGCTCCCGAGACCGTGACGGATCCCGCTGACGAACGTCCCCGTGAAGCGTTCCCCGGAGGTCGTGGTCTGTGTTCCCGGGCCATTGCGCAGATCGTTCTCGAACGTGCCTTCATAACGGTCGCCCAGCTTCGAGACATACACGCCCCAGCCGTGCATCAACCCGTTGCGGAACTCGCCCTCGTAGCGATCGCCATTGGGAAAGCTGACCACCGAGATCGTCGTCGGAACGGATTTATCGCGCACCGGCAACGCCACCTGCGCCTGAAGCGTTTCGAATACCTCGTCGATGGAATCGACCGAGAAGGAGTCAAGCAGCGCGGCCGCCGGCACCGATGCCGCGCCCGCCGCCGTTGGCGCGGCATCGGCCCCGGCGGGCACCACCACAACCCCCTCGACAGAAACGAATTGATCCAGCTGGCGGTGCACGCGCTCCAGGCTGGACGCCGTCTGTGCCACGTCCTCACCGAGCTGCAGCAGCCGCTCATTGAGGCTGCGCTTATCGCGCTCATCGGTCGCCTCCTTGGATTCCGTCCACCGGCCCTGCCGCCGCACATCGGCCGCCAGTTGTTCCAGTGCCTGCGCCTGCGACGTCTGCAGCGCATTGAGGCGGGTGGCCAGACTGAGCTGCACGCGTTCGATATCCGTGAACCGGTTGGTCATGGCGCCAATCCGCGCGGAATTGACCGCCACATAGTCCCGCATCTCGTCCACGGTCTCAAGCACCTGGCCCGCCTGCCGTAATACGGTAATCCCGGCCAGCAGCACCAGCGCGACCGCGCTCAGCATGACAAAGGCAAAGACGGTGCCGAACCAGGCCATGACACGCCGCTGGCGGGCGTGCTCGAAAAGCATCTCGTCCCGCAGTGCGGAAAGCGTCATGGCGTCCGGTCGTGCCACCGTCTGATTGTCGCCCTCACTCATGGCGTGCCTCCATCGGCTGCCCGCGCCATCACCTTGGTGATCACCATCGAGCCGCTGACGACCGTATCGGTTCCCGGCGCGGCAATCGCCGTCTGGCGTACACGAAGCAGCCCTGGTGCCTGACCAACCGTATGCAGGAAATTAACCAGTGCGGCGATGTCGGCCTCGAAATCATTGACCTCGACCACATACGTCACCAGGAAGGCCGTGCGCTCGGGTGGCAGATGGCGCATGGCCTTCAGCCGGATCGCGTTGCGCAGCGCCATCTCGTCGATCTCGTTCTTGAAGGTCTCGATGTCCTCCTGTTCGGGCCCGGCAACACCGATCAGATCCTTGACCCCGGCATATTGCTGGCGCACGGAATCCGCGTAAGCCAGCGTCTTGCGGTGAAGATCGAGTCGCTGCTGCTCGACGCTGATCGCCGTATCGAGGCGACGCACCCGCCGCACCAGCGGTTTGGCAACCGTCGCATCGGTTACATACAGGGCCACCAGCGCCAGGGCGAACACCAGCCCGGCTTTCTCGCGCCAGGGTAACTGCATCAGTTTCTCAATCATTCCGCATGCCCTCCTCAAAACGTCCGGTTGCCTGGAACGCAAAACGTCCATCCGGGTTCATGACGGTGCGTCCGCCTTCTTCAACCCCGGCAAAAAGTGGACTTTCCTCGAGTAGGCGGATCAGCTCGCGGATATCCTTCCGCGAGGGTGCCGTTCCGCTCATCGCGATCTGCCGGCGGCCGGTGTCGATCGTGAGGTTCTCGATGTAGACGTGCTCGGGTAGGCTGCGGTGGATCACGGGCAGCAGCCGCTCCGGGAGGAAGCGCGCGTCCTGGCGTTCACGGGTGGCACGGATGACCTCGAGCATTCGCTCCACGTCGACTGACGGCCCCTGCAGGGCATCGGCCTGCGCCTTCAGCCGGTCGCGACCAGCCAGACGATAGCCGACCGCCAGCATGCCGTAGAGCGACCCGCAGACCATCGCGGTCACCAGCAATGCCGCCATGGCCGACCATATACGCGAGCGCCGCACAAGCTGCTCACGCAACCTGACCACATCCGGCACGAAATCAAAGTCGAGCCGGTCCGGCGCCAGGGCCATCCCAACCAGCGCCGTCAGCGACGCCGTGGCATAGCGCTCGTCGCGCAGCGTTCCACACCCCTTGCCGAGCTTCACGTCTTCGAGACTGTCCACCTTGGTGCAGGGCACGGAAAGCGCCTGGCCGATCGCCTCGTCAAGCCCCTCGATACGGATACCGGCCCCCGATACCATCACCGCCTCGATGCGCTCGCCCCGCAGTGCCTCGCCACAGGACTGGACGGCTTCACGCACCCCTTGCACAAACGACTCAAGCCCCTCGCCCGCCTGCCCGGCGCCCCACAGGATACTTTTTGTAAAGACCACCTTACGGTGCTGCACGACGATCATGTGCGTGAAAAACGAGTCCACATCCAGCAGCGCCACCAGTTTTTCGGGGGCCTGCGTGCGCGTGCGGTAAAGCAACCAGTTGAGTACCCCCTCGGAGGAGACGGTCATGCGCTCCACGGCAAGCCCAGCCCCCTCGATCGCGTAGTACCGTTCGCGGACAATGCGGCGCTGCGCGATCACCAGCATCACCCGCGTGTAAGTGCCCTGCCGGATCGCCCCCAGCGCCTTGTAGCCGGAAAGGATCTCGTTGAGCGAATACGGCGTCTGGCGCCCGACCTGTAGCTCGACCATGTCGGCGATTTCCGCCGGTTCGGTCGAGGGGAGCTCGAGCAAGCGCACGTTGATGAGCTGCCGCGGGATGCAGGAGAGCACCGGCAGGCGGCTGAAGCCATTCTTGAGGGCCGCCGCCAGACTGTCGGAAACCACCGTTTCCTGATCGACCGGCTCCAGATGCACACGCGAAAGCGTCACCTCGCCGCGACGATCAGCGGTCACCTCAATCAGCTTGATCCAATCGGCGCTGACTTCCAGCAGCAACGCCTTGTCGCGCGGATGCCCCGTCCACGCCTGCTCCTGTCTGCCTTTGCTCTTACCTGCCATTTCACGCTCCCGTTCCCCACCGCACCCCGGCGGAGCCGTTTCATCGCTCGCGCCACATCACAAATCGCCGCGCCTGCCTGTCCCACACAAAATCCACCTGCACCGCCGCTTCCCCCGCTGACGGGGTGCCCCCGTATGCCGTGCCGCCGAAGGCTGTGGACTTAACGGTCGCCTTGCCCACCATTTTCTTGAACACGTTTTTCTCGTCTCCTGTCAGCGGGGGAAATTGCTCCAGTGCCGATTCCATATCCGCAAAGCTGGCAGCCTTTTCGAATGCCAATCCCGCCTCCCGAAACCCTACAAGCTTCTGCACCAACGAATCCACCACTACACCACTTCCCGCAGGTGCATCCGCAGTTGCCAATGCCTTAAGAACCCTCGGTTCGGCCGCATTGATGTTCACCAGTCCCGATCCATACACCGTTATAAACGGACTAAGGCGCGTAAACAAGGCAGCGCTCACCTCTTCAATCTGTAGCAACGCCTCGATGTTGTCCATCGTTTGCGGAGAATAACCGCTTTTCGTGTTCGCTGTCAACGGTTCATCACTACCGGTTCGCCAGACATCCACCGCCAGCGCCAGCGCCAGCGCGTCGGCATCCCCCAGCCCGCCCACCGTCACAAATAGGGCTGTCAGTAGGTTGATGGGGGCGGAATTGAGGTTGATCTTGCCTTCCTCGCCAATCACGCCAATGTTCGTGACCACGCTGCCTTCCGCATCCGGCATGGTGAACACCACGGAAAACAGGCCGCCATCCGCGAGGGGGATCTCTCCAAACAAGGTCTCATCACGGTTCCAGGCCTTTTCGGCCACCCCGTCCCATCCATTGGTCTCGTTCGACATGATCACGGCGGCGGTCTGCGCCGCGCCGGCCGAGGCCGCCGCCCGTGCACGTACCCGCGCCGACAGGCGCTCCGCCGCACTGAAGACCGATGAGACGTGCGAGCCGATCGCCACCGATAACGCCGCCAGGAAAAACACCACCCAGAGGGCCAGGATCAGTACGCTTGCCTTCCGTCGGCTACCGGCTTTACACAATCCCCCCTTACCCGCACGGCTCACCAAAGGTTCGCCCTCCAGTTTGCAGGTCAAGCGGTTCATGGCTCCTCCTCCATCGACGTCGTCTCGAGCAGGACCGTGCGCACGACCGGCCCTTCGGGCAGCGCGTCGCCCGCGATCACGATCCGCACCGCCAGCGGCAGGTTCAAGCTGCCCGCCCAGGTGTCGCTCCAGGCACCGGCAACGCCGTCTCCATCCGCCCCTCCCTGATAGCTCAGCGCGAGCGCAAACCCCTGGCCCAGCAGCCGGTCCGTAGTGCCTAGGGTCCCGGCCGTGATCCCGGCAGCTGGCGAAACCATCGCCAAGCGCTGCACGCCCGACTCGCCAGCCTGGTAGCGCACCTGTAGCAGCTGGCCCGCCGCGTCGCCGACCGTCGCCACCGTCAGCATCTCCATCGCATCCGTCGCGCCAGTAAAGGGATTTTCACCGCTCTGGATGGCATTCTTCAAGTCGCGGGCGATCGTCTCGCCGGCCAGATAGACCTCCATCTCGCCGGTGCCGAAGGCGCTGACCCGGTCATAGACCCGGAAGCCGCCCTCGAAACTGGCCATGATCACCATCATCACCGTGCCCAGCAGCAGCACCACAAACAGCAGCTCGATCAGCGTGAACCCCTCCCTTGGAGGGACGGGTTCGACCCCGTCCGCCGCGTTGTAAGCCAGAGCATAAGCCCTGGAGGGACGGGTTCCACCCCGTCCGCCGCGTTGTAAGCCCCCTGCAGGGTATTCCTCGCTCATGGCTGCCCCTCCGACGCTTCCGGCGGTTCCGGCAGGTAGACCCGCGTGGCCGCCGCGAAGGTGCGCTCGCGTCCTTCGCGCCAGACCGTGCAAAGCAGCTCGTGCAGCGCGCCCGACGCTGGGGCCGCCCCCGACAAGGCGACGGTCTCGCGCTCAACCTGCCAGCGGTAATCCGCGAACGGCGGTTCGAAACGGCCGCGCTCACCGGACGGGACCTCCCCCGCTACCCGCGTCGCCAGACGCCATTCCTCGAGCTTCTCCCCCGCCAGCATCGCCGAGCGCATCCGCTCGACCCCGCCATCCCAGGCCGCCAGCGCCCCGTGCATCGCCTGCAGGACCAGCACGATCCCGACCGATAGCACGACGACGGCAATCAGGACCTCGATCAGCGTGAAACCGGCGGGACCGTGACGGCCTTGTATTACACGTGTTGAACTCAGTGTCATAAGGAGCTAACGGTCATCCCAGCTGTTGATATCGTCCTCGGCACTGGCCTCATCAGGACCGGTTGACCACAACTTAAACCCCATCAGGCTACCAGGATCGAGTTGATATTGATAAAGCCGCCCCCAGGGATCCTTGGGGTCACGCTCCAGATATGGCCCCTTCCAGGTCGTCCCGGCCGAACCGGGCCGGACCATCAGGGCAGTCAACCCTTCGTCCGTCTTCGGATACTGGCCGACGTTCAGCTTGTAGAACTTCAGCGCCGACGTGAGGTTGGCGATATCCGCCTTCGCGATCCCGATCTTGGCATCATCAGCCCGGTCGAGCAGCCGCGGCATGACCATCCCCGCCAGCGCCGCCATGATGATGACCACGATCATCAATTCGATCAACGTGAACCCCGCCGCCGCCTGACGGCGGCGATGAGAGACTAAAGACTGAAGACTGAAGACTGAAGACTTCTCACCAGATCGTTTCATTTTGGCTAGCTCCTGATTTTACCCCGCCCATATCTACACACGCCCCGCATACTAAACTCCCACGGCCTCCATGTAAACGGCAAATCATCCGACTTTACGCATTCCGAGTTCCCGGAATCTACCGCTTGCTTTCACCACGCTGCTGTTGCAGAATGGCACCATGAAAATGACAACATGCATACTGGCTGCCGCACTCGCTCTGCCGCTGCTGCAAACGCGCCCCGGCGTGGCCGCGACCAACAGCGCGGAAAACGCGACGCCCGCGCCTGCCGCCATGCCCGCGATCACCGCCCCTGCTGCTGACACCGCCGCGCCATTGGTGATCATCATCCCGGTGGCGGACATGATCGAGCGCGGGCTGCTTTACGTCATCCGCCGGAGCCTGGCGGCGGCCGTGCGCGAGAACGCCACCGCCATCATCCTCGACATGAATACCCCCGGCGGGCGCGTCGATACGGCCGAGGAGATCATGCGCATGCTGATCGACCTGCCCGACACCATCCGCACGATCACCTACGTCAACAAGGATGCCCTCTCTGCCGGTTCGCTGATCGCGATTTCCACGCAGCGCATCTACATGGCCCCCGGCAGCCGTATCGGCGCCAGCGCCATCGTGACCGCCAGCGGTGACATCGAGGAAGGCGACCTGAAGGAGAAGCATGTCTCCGCGCTGGTCGCGCTGGCCCGCTCCGCCGCCGAGAATGCCGGGCACGACCCCGATCTGGTCGAGGCCATGATCCGCAAGGATTTCGAGTACACGCTTGGCGAGGAGATCATCAGCAAGTCCGGACAGCTGCTTACCCTGACCGATCGCGACGCCGCCCGCGTGATCCCAGCCACCAACGGCGTGCCGGAGCGCCCGCTGCTGGCGGTGGCCACGGTCGACTCGCTCGACGCCCTCAAGGCCGCCGAGGGTCTGCTACAGGCCCGTTTCCGCACCGTACGCCCCTCCGCCGCCGAACAGATCGCCCGCTACATCGAGCAGTTCGCCTTCATCTTCCTGGCCGGTGGCCTGCTCGGTATCTACATCGAATTCAAGACCCCCGGCTTCGGCCTGCCCGGGATCCTCGGCGGCATTCTGCTGGCCATTTTCTTCTGGGGGCACCGCATCGCCGGGCTTTCCGGCGATATCGAACTGGTGCTCTTCGCCCTCGGCCTGCTGCTCCTGCTGCTTGAGCTGCTGGTGATTCCGGGCTTCGGCATCGCCGGGATCAGCGGCATCGTCCTGATCCTGGCGGCGGTCTTCTTCTCGATGGTACGCCACGCCCCCGCCGCACCGACCTTCCGGTTTCCCGCCATCCACCTGCAGCAAGCCACGAACCAACTCGGCCTCGCCCTGGCAATGGCACTGGGGATGGGCATGGTGGCCGCGCGCTTCCTGCCACGGACCAGAAGCTTCCAGCACCTGGTGCTCAGCACCGCCCTGGTCGGCAGCGGTGATGCCCCGACACTCGGCAGCTCCAGCAACGCGACGGCCAATGCTCCCGCCATCGGCACGACCGGAACCGCGCTGACGCCGCTGCACCCGGCCGGCTTCGCCTCGGTCGGCGACCGCCGCCTCAATGTCGTGGCGCACGGCGACTTCATCGAACCGGGCGAAACCGTCATCATCGCCGAAATCCACGGTAACCGGATCGTCGTGGACCGCCAGCACGCATCCAACTCATAGGAAACGAGGTTGTCATGACAACACAATGGTTCTTCATGCTCCTGATTGCCGGCCTGATGCTGATCGGTGCCGAGGTGTTCATCCCTGGCGGCGTGCTCGGCGTCATCGGCGGACTGGCCCTGATTGCCGCCGCCAGCATCGGCTTCGCGATCTTCCCGGCGGGTATCGCCACCGTTATCGCCATCGGCATGATCCTGATGGTCGGCATCGTGATCGTGCTCTGGATCAAGCTGTTCCCGCATACCGGCATCGGCCGGCAGATGACCGCGATGCGCGACCTCAAGGACGCCAAGGGTACCGAGGACAACCTTGCCGACCTCGTCGGCAAGACCGGTATCACCCGTTCGGCCCTGCACCCCGCCGGCTACATCGAGGTCGACAACCGCCGTATTGACGTCGTCACCCAGGGCGAAATGATCGACAGCAACACCCCGGTCCGCATCACCGCCGTCGAAGGCAACCGCGTCATCGTCGAGGCCCGGCCGCCTGGCAATCAGGCGGTGAACTGAAGAGCGACGGCGTTTACAGAAACTGGCGCGAATTGTCGAGCGAATCGAAAGAATCGAGACAATCGATGGGGAGCATCTGCCACCGGGTACGGCATCACCAAATCGACTTCCTCGACGCTCTCGATTCCCTCGAAAAAAAACCGTTGACAAGATCCGTCCTGTTTTCATACACTACAAACATGACCAACATACTAGACATTATTCAGGGCCGCATTAAATAAACCCCGGAGGACAGAAAAATGAAGGCATTCGACGATAACTCACTCTCAATTGGCAACACCCCGCTGGTGAAGCTCAACCGCCTTGTCGATGGCGGGGCCAATGTCTACGCCAAGGTCGAAGGCCGCAACCCAGCGTATTCCGTCAAATGCCGGATTGGCGCCAACATGATCTGGGACGCTGAAAAACGCGGCGTGCTCAAGCCCGGCATGGAGATCATCGAGCCGACCAGCGGCAATACGGGCATCGCCCTGGCGTTTGTCGGGGCCGCACGCGGCTACAAGGTGACGCTCTGCATGCCCGAGAGCATGAGCATCGAGCGGCGCAAGGTGTTGAAGGCGTTCGGGGCCAACCTGATCCTGACCGAGGCGTCCAAGGGCATGCCCGGCGCGATCCGCACGGCCACGGAGCTGGCGGCCGAGGAACCGCATCGCTACTTCATGCCCCAGCAGTTCGAGAATCCGGCCAATCCGGCGATTCATCGCTTGACGACCGGCCCGGAAATCTGGGAGGCGCTGGACGGCAACGTCGACGTGCTGGTCTCAGGCGTCGGCACCGGCGGCACGATCACCGGCATCTCGCGCTTCTTCAAGCTGGACAAGCAGAAGGCGATCATTTCCGTCGCCGTGGAGCCAGCCGACAGCCCGGTGATCTCGCAGACCCGTGCGGGCGAGGCGCTCAAGCCCGGCCCGCACAAGATCCAGGGCATCGGGGCGGGCTTCATCCCGAAGACGCTGGACCTGTCAATGATCGACCGCGTCGAGACCGTCACCAACGAGGAAGCGTTCGAGACTGGTCGCCGGCTCGCCAAGGAGGAAGGCCTGCTTTCGGGCATTTCCTGCGGCGCGGCGGCGGCGGTGGCCGTGCGCCTGGCCAAGGATCCGGACTTTGCCGGCCAGAACATTGTCGTCATCCTGCCCGACGCCGGCGAGCGCTACTTCTCCACCCCGCTCTTCGACGCCTGAGGCGGATCGTGGATTCCGTTACCTCCCGGTGGCCTTGATCACGCGCGGCCATCGGGAGGTTTTGTTGCGGGCCCAGCGCCTCCTCCGCCTCCAAGCAGCCGCTGTCGGCGTTCCCGCTCCATGGCCAGGCGATTGAGCGCCCGGTTGAGCGCGTTGCGCTCCTGCTCCTCTGCGGACCGGGCCTCGGGCGGCGGGATGCGGGGTTCCAGCAGCCGTTTAACCAGGCCGAGAAGGCCGGGTTGTTGTTTGCGCAGGCGGGCAAGCTCCCGGCGCAGGCGGTGAAGCTGCAAAGGCGGAATGCGCGAGCTGCCGATCTGGATGGCCAGCACAAGCTGCTTTTCCGCTTCCCTCCATTTCCCGTTGGCCCGACAACATTTCGAGAGGAAGTAATGCGCCAGAATGTTGCCCGGCGATCCCGCGACATACCGTCTGAAAAGCGTTTCGCCGGCAACGGTAGCACCATTATAAAGATACGTCTTGGCCTCTCGAAACAGACAGAACTGCTCAGTCCGCTCAAGATCAAGCATCAGCGTGGCCAATGTCGTCTCCCTGGGACTCAAGCGGTTGCCCACAATCAGCTCTTCCAGGAGATCATCCGCCATGGTATCCAGGATGGCGCGCTCATCCTCTGGCGCGAATCCCATTTCAAATGCCGCAGGTCGGCCGGCGCGCCCGCCGCCCACGACCCCCAGTTCAGCATCGTAAGCACGGCGCTTTACAGGATCCGAAAGAACATTGAACGCCTCGACCAGCCGCTTGAAATCATCCGCTTTGCTTATATCCCCGCCATGCCGGTCGGGATGGCATTCCATCGCCCGCAGGCGGTACGCTCGTCGCAACGCCGGGAATTCGGCATCGGCTTGAACCCCTAATACCTCATAATATCGCGTTCCCGCCACGACACGGTCTCCCTGTTGCATTCACCATAACGCCGCTTGATCAAAAGTCGAATCGTTGACTTGACTGACTGACCACAAAACCGAACACCCCCAGTTTCGCGGCCAGCACTGCCCCCAGGCGTGGCAGATCAGCCGGATAAACCGAGATCAGCCGTTTGCCTTCCTGCTGGTAGAGCGTCTGTTTCTTGTACATGCTCATTTTGTACTGGGGCGTGTCCATCCCCCAGTACTCGATATAGACGTCCAGTTCGGGCAGATAGAAATCCGGCCGGATCTGGAATTCGCCGATGATCCTGAACTTGGCGTCGTAACGGTAGGCCAGACCATGCGCCGAGAGCCACTCCGCGATCAGCCGCTCGCCCTTGGACTGCACCACCGTGCCGTCGCGCGCCTCGATGGCCTTGTTCAGCTCAACCTGCGTCTCGAAATTGCGCCTTTCCAGAAAAACCTCATCAAAGCAGCGGTCGCAATAAATACGCTGGAACGCCTGCTGGGCCCGAACGTACTCGTCGTCCGAGACTGCCGTGGCGCATCGCTGGCAGCGGTGCATCACGCCGGCGACCGCGTCTGCCGACACTTGCTCAATGGCATCCGCCACGGTGGCGGCCGCTGCGCGCACGTAGTCGCGTTGTGCCGGGTTGCGGGCCAGATCGCGAAGATCCGCCATGTGCGCAGACGCAGACGCGCCATATTTCCGGAGCGCCCGGATGGCATATTGCTGCGTTTGCGGATGGCGCGCCTTCAGCGCCAACGGGGCCAGCGCCGCTACGGCCTGCCTGGCATCGGCTCCGAACTCGGCCAGTTTGCCGATTGCCGAAACCGCAAGACGCTGAACCTCATTCGATGGCAAGGCCAGCATGCCGACCAGTTCCGCCAGCACCGCAGGGTCGCCGGAGCGGCCCAGGGCCAGCGCACGCTGCACGGCGGTCTGGTGCTCCTTAGGCAACATCGGGCTCTTCATGACTGGCCCCTCCCTGTTGTGGCATTGACTCGCTGCGCTCGCCTATGCCGGAGCACATTCCCCCGCTCACCGCCGATTGGCGAGCGAAGCGAGTCAATCACACCCGGCCGTGACGGCAATACGCGACGGTTGCAGCCTGCGGGCGAGTCACTGGTGCTTGCTTGCACACGGTGGTTCATCTCGTTCCCCCTCATTCCCGATAATCTTCACCAACAGGCGTTTCTTGCGCTTGCCGTCGAACTCGCCATAGAAGATGCGCTCCCAGGGGCGGTATGATTTCACAGCCTACACTCCCGTCACCACGTCGGGGTCGGCGGCGTGCGCCTTGGCCACCGCGGCCGCCAGCGCATCGAGCTGTGCCAGCACCTGATCGGGAGGCAGGTCCACCTGACGGGGCGAGGCGCGCTCGCCCGTCTCCTCCCATTCGGGCAGCGCCGAAAACAGCCACTTCTCTGCCTTCTCCGGGCGGGCGATATGCGGCTTTAACACCTGCGCCCAGGGCCAGCGCAGCCGTTCGAGCGACTGCAGCGCGCTCCATGCCCCAGCGCGTTCGAACCATTCGGGCTCTTCGCAGGCGGCGACCATCGCCCCTGCGGCGAGTTGCAGGAACGCAGGC
>CAZOXS010000372.1:0-4701 GCA_964583785.1 uncultured Victivallales bacterium | reverse complement strand
TTAACACATCCAGCCGTCTTCGCTTTCAGTTTTACAGCATCAACCACCTCCTTTCGTGAGGGCAAGCATACGCCCTCAATACGCATGGCAAGCATACGCCCTCAATCACGCATGGCAAGCAATAATCGACATTGCAAAAGTAGGTCGTGGCACCTTGCTCGACCTTCCGAGCACAAGTTTCCGGGTAGCCAACAGCCCTCTGCGCGGATGGACAGGCAAGGTGCCTGTCCTCCTTCGCCATCACGAACGCCGCCCGCGCAGCAACGGGTAGAACAGCAGGCGCGGCAGCAGGAAGAGGCAGATGACGGCGATGATGACGTTGATGCCGGTTTTCAATCCGTGCGGGTCGCTCCAGTCCACGCCGCGCACCCCCAGCATATAGCCGCCGAATGCCAGTCCCGCCAGCAGCCACCCCGTGAGCATGCCGCAGATGTGGCGGGCCAGGCGCTGTCCGGCCACGCGTGTGCGGTTGAAAAACCAGTCGAACACGTAGTGCTCCAGCAGCGCGCCCTTCTCGCCGAAGACTGGGATGATGTGCACGGCTTCGGTAGCCCAGCGTCCCGCCATGAATTGCGAGAGCGCCGGATACGAGGCCGTCATCTGGATCGGGAACGCCAGATAGCCAATATACTTGACGAACGACAACGGGGCCGCCACGGCATAGTCGCGGAAGTTGCGCTCGCGGATCATCAGGTACACCACATACAACCCGCGGCAGATCGAGCCGGGTGAAATCGGGAAGACCTGAAAGAAGAACAAAACCCCGCCAAAGGCGGCGGAGGCGCTTTTCCAATCGCCCGTCCTGGCATAGATCTTGGCGGCGATGAGTCCGCCCACCGCGACCGACACCACCTGCGTCACTGGCAGGAACGCCAGATGCACCCCGACGCTCTTGAGGTACTTGGCAATGAAGGGCTCCCCGACACGAGCGAGGATCGCATCGGCCTCGTCATCGTGCAGCATCCCCTCGCGGCGTCCATCCTCCACCTGATCGCGCAACCACTGCTCGCGGAACGCGGCATCCGTCATGAAACGCCGCACATACGCGAAGCCCTCGCGCACACGCCGCACAGGCGTTACCGGCTCGGTCAGCCAGCGGTGCATGAAGACAAACGGCAACAGTCCCACGGTCAACCGTTCCAGCCAGCAGAGGCCGACATGATCCGCCAGCAGCCGGGCATGGTGCTCGCCAACCCGTCCGGCGCGATGCCAGTCCACGGCTTTGGCGGCGGCGGCCGCCTTTCCGGCGAGGCGCAGATAGGCCATGTCGGTGCACATGGCCTTCGCATGGGCGCGGAAGGTGCCGTTGCCCCAGAGCCGACGGCAGAAGTGCCCCGCCAGCGGGATTGCCCCCAGCAGGTAGAAGGCGGGAAAACGCAACCCACCAGCGCGCAGCTTCGCGGCCATGGCGGCATCCACCAGGCCGTTGGCCGCGTAACCGGCCACCAGTCCTTCGCGTACATCTGCCCGCAGGGCGCGATCCGTCAATAGTCGCCAGCCCTGATGCGTGACATCCGGCATACGCCGCCGATACGCCGCGTCATCGCGTTCCAGCGCCGCCAGCAAATCGGCATGTCCCTCGAACGCCGCCGGGTGCGCGGCGACATACGCGCGCAGCTTGTCGAAATCACAGCGGTCGAACTGGGCGAGCGAGCCGCGCCGCAGTCCCTGCCAGATCAGCTTGAAATCCCCGGGACTCATCGGCAGGAACGGCACCAGCGCCAGCCCGGCGCGGAAATCGACGGCACACAGCCCGGCTGCCGGAGCGCCCGCCGCATCGTGCCGCTTGAGCACGTTGGGCTGGCTTTTCATCGTCGACCACTCATACTGACGTGCCAGCTCGTAGGCCCCCATCGCGTGCAGCATGGCCACCAGCCGCGTCATGAACTGATGTTTGGCCACATATTCCGGGCTTTGCGTCTCGCGCGGGTCAACCGTGCGCCAGCGGCGGCGTTTGGCCGGCGCGAGGTCCGACTCCAGGCGCCACACGCGCCCTTCCACCCATTCGCGGACTTCCCCATAGGCTGAAAAGTTCTCGTCATGGAACGAGGCGTAGGTGTCGGCCACCGCCTCCGGCGTGCCGAACGTCTCCGCTGCCGCCAGCCGCAGCACCTTCGGCCACAGCAGGCCACTGCGGCAGGCGCTCTCCAGTACCTGCGCACTGAACGGGGCCTGGAACGCGATCCAGTAGACCAGATTGCGGAAGCCAGTGGCGAACCGTCCCGGCGGCACCAGCACCTTGACAGCGTACACGCCGCCGACTTCCAGACCACCATCAGTGACGGCGCCATCCTCGAATGTAATCGATTCGAGCCTGCAGCGGTAGACCTGTCCCGCGAACCCGCCGCCGGCGAACTTCTCGACGCGGAACGCACCGTTACCGCGCGCTTCCGGCCAGGCGGTCGTCAACGCCAGTTGCAGCAGATCGCCCGGCTCGTAGCGCCGCCGCCGGTAGGGCATACGCAACTTGCATGACCGTACACGCGCGATCAACTCCGCGCACAAGTCCCGTGAATATTGAATTTTAGCCATGCTTGACACCGTTCCTAACCTGTCTGTAACGTCCCTGTTTTCCTAACAATTTGCCATCAGAGATTAGGGCGAAAGATTAAGAGGAAAGATTAGGGAATTGAGCATCCCCCCTAATCGTTCGCCTTAATCTCCCACGCACCTACTCGTGATCCCTTGGATTGACCTTGACCCGCCGCTGCTTGCGCTCCGAGTGCTGGTGCTTGTCCTCCAGCACTTTCTCCTTCTGTCGCCGTGAACGCCGCCGCTTCTGCCGGCGAATCTTTTCCGCCTCCTGCTGGCGTTTGCTCTGCGCCCCGCGGATCCGCTCGTCGAGCCGCTCACAGAGCAGTTTGCGCGCGTAATAGCGGTTCAGCTCGCGCGAGCGCGAGCTTTGGCATTTGACCTCCAGCCCCGATGGCGCATGGTGCAGATAGACGCAGGAGGCGGTCTTGTTGATCTTCTGACCGCCGCTGCCTGACCCCAGGATGAATTTTTCCGTCAGATCGGCCTCGCAGACCCCGACCGACTCCATCAGCTTCTGGAGCTGTTCCTTTTTTTCTGAACTGACAAACACATCCGACATCGCGAGCCACCCATCCTGTAAAACACTGGGCGGACTATAGAACGCCCCGCCACCAATGTCGAGCCCGTCCCGTCAAACAGGGCGATTCAGAGGCTGCGCCGCTGTCAGCCGAACAGCAAGATTGACATTCGCCCTGATAAACACTATTTTTGCGGCTCATGTATTACACGGAAATCAGCAATTCGCCGCTAGCGGAGGGAGTCAGCATTGGATCTTGAACGGTTGCGCCACAGTACGGCGCATGTGATGGCAGCGGCCGTGTGTCGGCTGTATGAGGGTGTGCGTCTCGATATCGGCCCGGCGACGGATAGCGGATTCTACTACGATTTCGATCTGCCGCAGCGGCTTTCCCCCGAGGATTTTCCGGCGATCGAGACCGAGATGGCCCGTCTGGTGGAGGCGGATCTGCCCTTTGATCGCTTCGAGGTTTCGCGCGAGGAGGCGAAGCGGATGCTGGAGGCGCGCGGCCAGGACTACAAGGTCCAGCGGCTGGCGGATATTCCCGAGGGCGAGCCGATCTCCTTCTACCGTTGCGGCGAGTTCGAGGATCTGTGCCGCGGGCCGCACGTCGAGCGTACCGGCGAGCTCAAGGGCTTCAAGCTGACCTCGGTGGCCGGGTCCTATTTCCGCGGCAAGGAGACCAATCCGATGCTGCAGCGGCTTTACGGCATCGCGGCCGAATCCCCGAAGCAGATCAAGGTGCTGCTCAAGCAGCTGGAGGAAGCGGCCAAGCGGGACCATCGCAAGCTGGGCAAGGAGCTCGACCTCTTCAGCATCCAGGAGGATGTGGGGCCGGGACTGGTGCACTGGCATCCGCGCGGTGCGCGCATCCGCTCGATCATCGAGGACTTCTGGCGCCGCGAGCATTACCGCGCCGGCTACGAGCTGCTCTACTCGCCGCATATCGGGCGGGCGCAGTTGTGGGAGACCTCCGGCCACCTGGGCTTCTACAGCGAGAACATGTACGCCCCGATGGATGTCGACGGCAACGATTACTACGTTAAGCCGATGAACTGCCCGTTCCATATCCAGATCTACAAGAACAGCAAGCGCTCCTACCGCGAGCTACCGCTGCGCTGGGCGGAACTCGGCACGGTCTACCGCTACGAGAAGAGCGGCGTGCTGCACGGGTTGCTGCGTGTGCGTGGCTTCACGCAGGACGACGCCCATATCTTCTGCACGCCGGAGCGCATCCAGGACGAGGTCAAGGAAACCGTGGCCTTTGCGCTGAAGATGCTGCGCGCCTTCGGGTTCGAGGAGATTACGGCTTACCTGGCGACCCGCCCGGAGAAGGCGGTCGGCGAGGAGTCGCGCTGGGACCAGGCGACGGTCTCGCTGCGCGGCGCGCTCGAAGCGCAGGGAATCGCCTACGAGGTCGACAAGGGCGGCGGGGCCTTCTATGGACCGAAGATCGACCTGAAGATCAAGGATGCCATCGGCCGCGAGTGGCAGATGGGCACCATCCAATTCGATTTCAACCTGCCGGAGCGGTTTGACCTGCGCTACACCGGCGATGACGGTGCCGAGCACCGGCCGTACATGGTGCACCGGGCGCTGCTGGGCAGTATCGAACGTTTCTTCGGCGTGCTGATCGAGCACTACGGCGG
>CAZOXS010000371.1:0-14291 GCA_964583785.1 uncultured Victivallales bacterium | reverse complement strand
TACGCCCGCAATATCCCGGAAAGCCCCTGATCGTGAATATGCGCGGGGGACCGGCCACATCGGCAGCCATCGAAGCGGCCGTTAGCCGTATCCCGCTGACGATTACCCCAGGCCGCCTAAGCCCATACTGGGTTCACAGGGTGGTTACACAATAACGGTCACGCGCACAGAATCCGCCATTTTTAGTTTTTAGAACTAGTTGCTGCATCCCCCACCCGCACGAGATGATAGCGTTTCTTGCCCGAACGCAGCACCAGCAGGCGACCGTCGATGATGTCCGCGTCGCCAAGCACACGCTCGGCATCCGCCAGGCGCTGGTTGTTGACGTAGAACCCGCCGCTCTCGACCAGCCGGCGCGCCTCGCCGCGGCTCTTGCAGAAGCCCGACTCCACCGCGACCGTCGCCACCGGAGCACCGACGACCACCGAAACCGGCAGTGTTGTGGAAGGCACATCGGCAAACACCGCTTCCAATTCGTCGGCCTTCAGCCCGTCCATCGCCGCCCCGAAAAGCACCGTCGTCGACCGCTGCGCCACCTGCAACCCCGCCTCGCCGTGCACCCGGCGCGTGACCTCCTCCGCCAGCCGGATCTGCGCCTCGCGCTTCTCCGGGGCCTCGGCCAATCGCCGCTCGTAATCGGCGATCTCCTCGGACGACAGGAACGTGAAGACCTTCAGGAAGCGGATGACGTCAGCGTCATCCACACGCACGAAGAACTGGTAGAAATCGTACACCGGCGTCTTGGCGGCGTCCAGGTAGATCGCGTTACCCGCGCTCTTACCGAACTTCTGTCCCGAGCGGTCACAGACCAGCGGCAGGGTCAGCCCGAAGGCCTCCTCGCCGCGCAGCTTGCGGATCAGGTCCGTGCCCGCCGTGATATTGCCCCACTGGTCGGAACCGCCGAGTTGCACCGAACAGCCTAATTGATCATACAGGTTCAGGAAGTCATACGCCTGCAGCATCTGGTAGCTGAACTCCGTGAAGCTCATGCCGTTCTCGCTCTCCAGCCGGCTGCGTACGCTGTCCTTGCCCAGCATCGTTCCCATCCGGAAATGCTTGCCAACCTCGCGCAGGAAGTCGATGAAGGTAAACCCGCAAAACCAGTCGTAATTGTTCACAATCACCGCCGGGGCGGTCGGATGGTCGAAGTCGAGAAAACGCGAAAGATTCTCGCGGATGCCCTCCAGATTGCGCTGCACCTGCTCCTCGCTCAGAAGCTGCCGCTCGCTGGTCTTGCCCGAGGGATCGCCGATCATGCCCGTCGCCCCGCCCACCAGCGCCACCACCCTGTGCCCGCAGCGCTGGAAATGCGACAACCCCATGATCGCCACGAAGTTGCCGACCTGCAGACTCTCCGACGTCGGGTCAAAACCGGCATACACCGTCAACTGCCGCTGCCCGGCCGCCTGCTCCAGTGCCGGACTGCTCATCGCATCCAGCAACCCCCGCTCCCGCAACACCTCAATCACATTGTCCATAGCTCACGTCCTAGGAAAAAAAAGGGACGCCCCGCACTTGCGGAGCGCCCCTCTGATCATTATCGACAGGCTGTCCGCCTATTTTTTCTCGCCGGGGTGCCACTCTTCCAGGCCGCTGAAGGCCTCGTCGAACGCACCTGCCAAGTCGACCATATTATCACCGGGCCGCAGTCCTTCAAGCATCTCGTCCTGCTGCTTGATGAACTCGTCATCCGGCATTTCCTTGGCCTTGATGCTCAAGCCGATGCGGCGCGCCACCTGATCGATCTTGATCACGCGGGCCTCCACCTCCTGGCCGACATCCAGCGCGTCACGCACCTTCTCGATATGGTCATCGCTGATCTGCGAGATATGCACCAGACCGTCCACGCCCTCTTCCAGCTCGATGAACGCACCGAACGTAGCCACCTTCGAGACCGTGCCCTTGACGAGCTGGCCGATCTGGTAGCGGCTGGTGATCGTGTTCCACGGATCGTCGCTCGCCTGCTTCAGGCCGAGGCTGATGCGTTTGTTGCTGGAATCAACCTCCAGCACCACCGCGTCCACCGTCTGACCCTTCTCGAGCACTTCCGACGGATGATTGATCTTGCGCGTCCAGGACATATCGGAAACATGGATCATACCGTCGATACCATCCTCAAGTTCAACGAACGCCCCATAGGATGTGAAGTTGCGCACCTGGCCCGTGATCCGCGTGCCGACCGGGTAGCGTGCCGCCACCGTGTCCCACGGGTTGGCCTCGGTCTGGCGCATGCCCAGCGCGATCTTCTGCTCTTCCGGGTTCACGCTCAGCACCACCACATCAACCTCATCGCCGACCGACAGCACGTCCGAGGCACGAGCCACACGCTTGGTCCAACTGATCTCGGAAACATGCACCAGGCCTTCGACACCCTCCTCGATCTCGACGAACGCGCCGTACGGCACCAGATTGACCACCTTGCCGCGCAGACGGCTGCCGACCGGGAACTTCTCGTTGATATCGTCCCACGGGTTCGAGAGGAGCTGTTTCAGGCCGAGCGACACGCGCTCGCGGTCCTGGTCAACGTCCAGGATCATCACCTCGATCGAATCGCCCACGCGCACCATCTCCGACGGGTGCTTGATCCGGCCCCAGCTCATATCCGTGATATGCAGCAGACCGTCCAGCCCGTCGAGATCCACGAACACACCGAAATCGGTGATATTCTTGATAGTGCCCGTGCGGACCTGGCCCTTCGTGATCGTCGTGAGCAGCTCGCGTTTCTTCACGCGCAGGCGTTCTTCGATCAGATCGCGGCGCGAGAGAATGATGTTGCGCCGGTCCTCGTTGATCTTGATAACCTTGAACTCAAATTCGTTGTCGATCAGCGCATCGACATTATGCACCGGGCTGACGTCGACCTGCGATCCCGGCAGGAACGCGTCCACACCGTTCACATCCACGACCATGCCGCCCTTGACCCGCGCCTTGATCACGCCCATCACCGTGCTGCCTTCCTCGCACGACTTGATGACATGCTCCCACTGGATCTGCTGTTCGGCCTTTTCCTTGCTCAGGATGACCATGCCGCACTCGTCTTCCATCTGGTCGAGCAGCACGTCGAGCTCGTCGCCGACCTTCACCGCGGAAAGATCCTTGAACTCGTGGCCGTCAATCACACCCTCGGACTTATAACCGATATCCACCAGTACTTCGTTGTTCTGGATGGCCAGGATCTTGCCGGGGACAATAGAACCCTCGGTGAAGCTTTTTAGCGTCTCCGAATACATTCTGGACATTTCATCGTGATCCACGGAATCGATCCGGGACAGGTCAATGTTCGTGTGAATCTTCTTCTTAACCTTTAATGCCATGTTACTGTTACTACTTTTTGTTACTACCTCTTATACCGCGCAGCCGTACACCGTCCACTCCCGAGAGCAGACACAACCGCAACGAAAACAGCCGACCTTATACCCCAACCCGGCTCCACCCGCAAGCACCAAAAACAAAAAAGTTGAGCACACGGCTTGCCATTTACCATTCTCCTGCTATAGTACGCCCCCACTGGACAAGATACGGGGTGTGGCGCAGCCTGGTAGCGCGACAGCTTTGGGAGCTGTAAGTCGTGGGTTCGAATCCCACCACCCCGACCATTTTGGATACGAGGGTCCCACACGGATCTCATCGAAGTAGAACCTTTCGTTGTATTCGAAGTACACCTCGTCAAAACGGTCTTGAGTCACGTTTCCTTCCTGGATCGAAATCGGCTCTTTGAGCAGGGTCGGCCCCCTTCCGGCAATATCCAGTACACGATAGATCTCAACACGATCCGGTTCATCATCGTTCTTGCCCCACCGGCAGTGCCCAACGATTAGATGCGGTTTATCGGCAGGAAGGGTGATTGCACTCACAAACGTATTTGACATACGTCCTTCTCCTTGTTCCCCGTTGATACAGGCATGTATATTTCCCTGGCTGATCTTGAAGCCAACGTCCACAGGCGCATCGTCGCCTTTCCCTTGCAGACCGAATAGAAGAGACCCGTTTCGGCGATTAAGTTCCGGATGAACACCGACCACGGCACTAAACCACAATTCTCCACCATGCCGTAAGATCCCCGAACGCGTGATGGCGTCCTTGTCCAATGAGCGTGTCGCCCGCGGCTTGCGGCCCCAACCGGGAACCGCGATCTTGTTGCCCGTCGCAGGCAGCGTTGCATAATGGAACGAGCCCTCGCTCACATCGTACGATTTGGCACCTGCCTGCCATGGTCCAAATAACCCAACGGAAGAAGCACTCTCCTGACCATCCAACGGTCCCGGCTTGTAATCAAACCCGTCGTAGACCACCAACCCGACCGGCTTGTCACCCCCATCGATAGCGTTGACGGTTTTTGCTTCCGCCACAGGGGGGGGATTGGGTGGCAATGCCGGTTGCTTCCCAAAAAACGACTTCTTGCCAAGCAGTGTCACATCGACCGTGTCCCGCACAACCGTGTAGCCCAGCACATCAGCCATCGTCACTTCAAACCGATACTTTCCCGGCTTCTCATCAACAAAGCTTACGGTCGCATTCCTGGCTTGCCATGAACCGTTAGGACTGAAGCTGACATTGCCCGCACCGTAAACCTTCCGCCAGGTATAGATTGTATCCTTCACATCACGGCGACCGAAATTGGTTGCCGCAACCCGAAGAGTCGTGCTTTTCACCGGCAACGTAATGATCGGCACATCTACCTTGACGGAATCAATTCGCTTCAGCGGTGTCAACGCCACCACATTGGTGTCCGAAAGAATCGTTTGGACCGCAGCTTCAGCCTCGGGCAACCCTTTCACCATCCATAAATCATACAGAAGCTGCAGAATGTCCGGATCCGGCTCGACCGTGAGCGCAGAACCACCATAATTTTTTAATGTTTCAATGACCTCTTTCGCCATCCGGTCAACGTACGCACGGCACAGCGGTACACCATCCGCGATCCCGTGTTTTTGCAAAACCTGAGCACCGCTCCATCTTATTCCACCCGCAAACATCGCATCTGCGGGAGCAACCTCTCTCACGGACTCGATAATCGTATCGGCAAGCTGGAATACTTCATCTTTGGTCAATTGCTCATAGACACTGCCGACCATACGACCATGCCCCGTCGGCGTCTTCGCGGCCGCTCGCACGGCCGGCCACAACAGGTCCCGGTCTACGCCACTGATGTCCTGACGTAGCAGCCCCGGTGGCCCGTAAGCCGTCCCGCCATAGAACAGCAGGGAGGACAACTCGTAATGGGCAAACTGAAGCGGATCGCCTTCAACGGGAGGAAAGGCGGGCCGGATGGAGGACGCGGTGGCCGTGAGGATTTTATCCAGTTGTGCCATCACCGCAGCCCGTGGCAGGTAGCGCAGCGCGCGGGCCGCCCCGAAGCGAACATAACTGTCTGAATCTTGAAGCAGTCCGGCCAACACCGGAGCTGAACTCGGATCTGCCACATGGCGCAGAACCTGGCAAATGGCATTGCGCAGCGCGGGATTTCTCCTCGATTGCTGGACAATACCGTGCAAGCCTGTCAGCATCGTTTTGTCTGCGTCACCTTTCTTGATGTGCGCAGCCAATGCCACAGCGGCCGCCTGCCTGACCTGCGGTGCCCAACTCGAAAGCGCCGCGGCCAATTGCCGAGGGCTGCACGCCTCCGGATCAAAGTCTTCCGCCGCGATGACTTCCTTTAATTCGGATTCCGTCAACCATTTCGATTTATCCGCCCCCCGCCCGGTAATGGTTAACTGCCGCAGCGGTAACGTGTATGTCAACAGGTGCGACAGCGCCGCCGGGAACCCGCGGTATGTATTGCCATGTCCAAAATGATCAAATACCACGCTGCCATCCGATTTACGCTCAAGATCAAAAAGCCAACTCGTGCGGCTGAAATAGTGGGCTGCTGCCGGTTCACCCAGCGCCGCCGCTCCCAGGGCCGGCCAGACGTAATTAAAGTAAGGCCCCGCATGACCGAGCTGCCGGTCTGTACTTGATGCCGTTGTGAGTCTGGTGAAGAATTTGGCGGGCTCCGTGCGCTCGGGCAACATCATGAACGCAAGCCCTACGGTCGCATTCTTGCCATTCATGTCGTACATTCCGTCCCCGTCAGCATACGAATGTTCGCCATACGGAATGCCCGATTTACCTGCATACGACGAGAAAAACAGATCGGACCGGTGAATGGCGGCATCGAGGTCGGAATGACTGACTCCGGCTTCACGCGCCAACAGCATACCCAGGAAGCCGGCGACACCGGATCCATTGATGGCTCCATAACCCGCCATCGGCCCATTGCTTCCATCCGGGAGATTAACCCCGTACTGATGTCCTGTCGTTCCATACCAACTCTGGTTGCGGGCATAGCACAGTGCGCGGGCTTCAAGCGTCGGAAACACCTCGGCATCGCGTGTCTTCAGATAATACTCAGCAAGAGTGATTAGCATGTAGCTATGCGACCAGGCGACTTTACCCGATTTCGGGTCCAGTTCGGAGGCTGGCACAATCAGCTCACGCGCCCATTCGCGCGCTTTGGCCTGGTATCGGTCATTGTCAGGATTGGTGGGATCGTCAGCCGCCAGCAGAAACAGAATGCCAAGATGCCACATCCCCGGATCATCGGCTTCGAAAAACGCCTTGGCCCCCCGGCGAAGAATCTTGCGCGACTTTTCGCAATGATAGGGTGCCGTCGGGGCATAGGCACCCATCGTCTCCAGCGTCAGCGTCACGACTTCCATTTGCCCATTCCGCCAGCGCAAGAGCCCAAGCCTGGCAGGATCGCGGGCCTCAGCCTGCATAATGGCCCCGGCAATCGTCCGGCGCGCATCCGCCTGGAAAGGCGTGGGAGCACCCCCCTCCCCATTCACGCCGAGAATCACATCACCTACCGCAAGGATACCGTCCGCAGGCGAGTTCGTCTCCACGCTCTTCACAAGAATCTGCCGACTTTCACTGCTGTCAACCCCCCGACGGAAGACCCAGCCTCGGAATCCGGTCGGGCCCACGTTAAAGCTGGTGTCCTCAAAAGGCTGCTCGCCTTTTAGCAGATCCGTGACGGAACGGGTTTGCCACTCAGGTGCAGCCACCAACGATCCACTGATCATTATCAGCCAGAGAGCCAGCAAGCACTGTACACATAATCGCTTTTTTATCGTCATCATCATTTCTCCAATTCCTAAATACTCAAATTGTCATAGATGCCCTGGTCAAGCTCGTAGTATTCGCCGGAGTGATCCGTAAACGGAATCAGATCGACAAGCATAACGGCATTCTTTTCGAGCTGGAGATCCAGCCTGCCTGCAAACGTTTGATAACGTGTTGCCGGCTGAGCGGCCTCGCGCAGCTTCTGCACCTGCGCGCGTGACGGATTTCGTTCGCGCCCCATCAGCGACCAGGCTCGATACGGATTTGCATTCACCTCATCCACAAGAACCGTCCTGACCGAATATTGGCTGCCAACGGACGGCATATCTATCACGTACTGAACCTTCTGGTCAGGCCGGGAGCGGTCATTGGGATTCCAGAGCACACCGACAATGTGACCGTCATCACGCCGCGTGAACAGCGAGTTCGGCGTTCGATCCAGAACCACATCTCCCAACTGACTGAAGAAATGAAACATATGATAGGTCGGCTTGGGAATATCGTGGATGTTGATCATCCCGAAGCCTCCGTGAAACTCCGCGCGGGGAATGGTCTCCTCCACAAAAATATCGGATACCGCCCAGTATGACAGGCTGTCCGGCGCTTGGGCCTCGCTTAGCGTTCGTGCCAGATAAGCGGCATTGAAGGGAATGTCGTGAATAATCTCATGCGTGGATGTCGTGCTGTTGTATTCTGTAATATGCAGCGGAAGACCGGGGATCTGAGAATTGTCGATTTCAACACGCATCTCCCGGAACCGGGTGGACAGAAACGTTGGAGCCTTCAGTTCGTGATAGCAGAATTCGCCTCGGCGATCTGATGATTGGACAGCATAAGAGTGGCTGGTCACAAAATCCACGGGGACCTTTTCCGCCTTGCAGAAGGAAAGAAACTCATGGATATACGACTTTGCGCGGCCTGCTGTTGCCGGACCGCCCACACGGAATCCAGCATCAACCGCCTTGATGGTTTTGGCGGTAGATGCATACAGCTTGTGATACTCATCCATGGTCGCGTGCCAGAAACCTTCGAGATTCGGTTCGTTCCACACTTCGTAATACCATTCGAGCAATTCATTCTTGCCGTATCGCTTAAACCAGTGGCGCATCAGCCCTTCAATCAGCTCTTCCCACAGCCGGTAGTCCCTCGGGGGCGATGTGTATGCATCCCACCGCATCAGCGTCTGCCGCGTGCTGGCAAGAATCCGGGGCATGAACCCGATTTCAACAAAGGGCCGGATCCCGATATCCAGAAGGCGGTCAATGATAAGATCAATGAAGGCGTAGTTGGGCATGATATCGCCCTGCCCTGCAAGCTGATCCGTATCGAATCCCAGCTCAGGATTCAGAAGGGCTTCACCCGTGTTTGCCCAGGAGCAGAGATCCGGTGACCCGGAAAGCAAGCCATGGCAGCGCAGGTACTTTACCCCCAGATCACGATGAGCCATCTCAAGATGTCTAAGCGTCCGCTCGTAGAGCACCAGACCCAAGTGACCGGACCCGATCACCTGATTGAAGTTGTGTTTGTACGATTCACCACCATTTCCCGGATCAAGCCTGATAACATTCATTACACTACATCCCCCTTATCTCGCAGTTGATTTGCAAACATCATGAAAACACTGGATGTCCAGGTGTAGGCGGAATCGTAATACCCCTTGCCGGTGACTGGATCAAAGTTCTCGTAGAACCCATGCGCCTTGCATAACTCACAGAAGGAACGCATAATCCTTTCCGCAAGTTCATTCTCGCCAATATCCTGCAAGCCTGCGGTCACCAGCATGGTGGAGGGCGCCCAGATCGGCCCTCGCCAGTAGCCGCCTTCCACGTAGTTCGGACTATCCAGTTTCTCGGTTGCCAACCCGTGCGGCAGCAAATGGTCTTTAATACGCGCAAGCAACTTCTGCTGTATCTCCCCTGGCAGACGCCGACCGAGCACCATGGGCATACAGATGATCAAGCTCTCGCACACCACCACCTTGCCCGAGGGTCGGATGATTCCCACGAAACGGTCATCCTGCCACAGGTCTTCCACAAGCGCGGCGAGCATGTCCGCGGCGCGTTTCTTCCAGCTTGCGGCATCCTGCACACGCCCCATGGCGACTGCCAGGTCGGCGAGCATTTCCATCTGGAGAATGACATAGGCCGCATAGTCCGGCGTGATCACGGGTACGCCCTGGTCAAAAATCGAGGAGTTGTCCCAACCGCCATCGAAACCGTGATGATGGAACGGCAGACGGTCGCCGGGCCAAATCCGATAGTTGGTGATCCATTCGGTCCACCGCGAAAGGTAGTTGTAGGCTTCGGCCATACGTTCAGTCGTCAGCAGACACGGATTTGCATTCATCATGTACCGGAGTCCCCAGCCGTGAATCGGTGAGTTTGTGACGGTCGTGCGACAGTTTGTGCGATTCAAACTACTCGGACTCTTGCCGTACTCATCCTGATGATCCGCCATGACCAGAAGCTGGTCCCAGGCGAGATCAGGCTGATGCGTGCAATGCGCCATGGCATTAAAGACATTGTCCCAGTTATAGACATTCGACATACCAACCTTGGACATGTACATCGTGGGCCGCGTTATAAAGCCGGCAGGCCGGACCGTGGCAGACCAGTTCACATAGGCTGCAAGATCGCGCGCTACTTCATATTCAGCGCTGACTTCCGGCAGTCCGATGCTCCAGGCCGCATATTCACGCGCCACCTCGTCGCGGCAGGCATCGAAGCCTTGGCGTGCTGGTTTGATCCAAGTGGTCAGGAAGCTATCAAGCGCAACCTCGAAAGACCCGCTGCTATCGGGAGCAATGATCGCGACCGCATGGGTGGTTTCAAAACAAAAGCCCTTGCCTTTCTGCCACGGGGCCACCACATCCAAGTCGCCCTGCATGACGTCCAGCCCCAACTGATTCTGATGGGTTGAACGATTAAAGGCCCAGCCGCCCGGCAGCTGGTAGGCCCAGGCCCATCGTTCGGGCGGCATCTCAAGCTGGAGCGACACGCCGTGCCCACGCATGCGCAGGGCGTCCTGCTCATCAATCACAAAGTCGATCTCGCCCCCCCGCGCGACGCCAAGCGTCAGACAGGAAGGCGATGTCGCGACCTTATAATCCAGCACCTTCCCGTCAAGGACAGGGGCAACCTTGAACGCATACGGAGCCCCTTCGGCAAACACACAGACATACAGACCCTTGCCAAGCGGTCCCCAGTCATTCAAATGCAACGCAAAGAAAGAACCAAACCGACTGAACGGCACTTTTTCGATATCAAACATGGGGATCATTTCTTTCTTGCTAAGCGCATTCCGGCAATATTTCCGATTGTTCCTTAAACGTTCGACAACCGTCTATTTGATGTACTTCTCAATGCTGTGCAGTTCCCTTGGTTTTCCATTCTCTATCACGTCAATCGCAGCGTCTATCTTGGCGATATCTTCCGCCGTAATCTTTGGTCTCTCTTTCATCATCTTCAAATGCGGAAGCGCCTTCTGCGCCGCCGGCCCGTAACCTCGCAGCACCTCAAGGGCGACATTTTCCCGTCCCCCCTGTCCCCAGCGATCTTCAAGCATGAAGCCGATTGCCAGGTCCACCCCTTCCTTGACGCCCTTTGCCTGCATCAGTTTAAGACCGCTTGCTCTCGGCTGATCCGCAAACATGATCCCCGACGGAGCGATATCCCTGGTTGCAACATAGATGTCCTTCCAAAGTGCCTTCAGGTCATCCTCTTTGAGCGTCGGATAAACAGAGGCCACAGCCCCCCTGGCCCGCCCGTCGTCAACTGTCAACAATTCCCTGATTGCCGGCACCAGGATCTCGGAATCGAGGCCGTTCACACCATGCATGGTTACGAGTCCTGTATGTTCAAACAAGGCAAAGGCAAGACTCCGCTGAAGCAGGCGCCTGGGATCCATATCAAACCTTTTCACGCAAAGCCTGAGCAGCGACGGAATCGCCTCTTTCGCTGCGGGCGCGAGACTGCGATCCACATCACGGGACGTTAGCGCATCAACCGCATTAAGCCTCAAATCAAGGTCATCAGCCCCTTCAATCAGATCGATAAGCCGCTTGACCGCCTTATCCGATCCATAACCGTTTTCTGAAAGGGCATAGCAGGCGCCATAGCGCGCATACCGACTGTCCGAATCCAGCATCTCAATCAGCTCATCAACGATATTGAGTTCCTGCTCGCCTAATGCCTTGGCCCCCGTCATCCTGACCGCAGGCAGTTCGTCACGAAGCAGCTGAAGAATATCCACCTTTGTGAGGCTCTTTCTTGCCTGTTTATCCGTATAGATCTCGCCGTACGTCAGAATGTTTCCGATGCGCTTTGCATCCAGAGGATCAGGCACCTTCATTTCGCGGCCAGTCAGATAAATCTGCTTTCTCGGAAGACACAGCTGCAGCAGCCGGGCGCCTGTACAGTCCCAGGCTTTGTCCTTTGATTCGCCACTCTTTCCGGCCTCACCGGCATTGCCCTGGAAGACGAAGTTGCCCTTTATGCCGCGTTCCAATGTGTAGGCCCAGTCCATTTCGCGCGCGAACGCCTGCGACGCTGCTTCACCCGCTCTTGCCGCACCGACGCCACCCCACAGATGACTCCAGAAGCAGCCGGTATGTCCCGCTTCACGGCCAGAGGGGCTTGACCCTAGCACCATACCGGAGAAGAATCTTGCCGCTTCAGGCTTGTCCAGCAAGTCGTACATGACGGCGGCGGAGCCGGACTTCCCGTTATCGTCAAACCACTGGGTATTGGGCGAATGATCACCATAAGGGATGGTGCCCTTGTCGATGTAGTAGGAGAAGAAGATATCCCCCTTCTTAATCGCGTTGCTTATCTCTTCGTTGTCAATGCCGCATTTCTGCGCGAGCGGGAGGCCAAGCATAACCGTCAGCCCCTGCTGGTTGATGGCACCATAGCCACCGAGGCGGCCGTGATAACGGCCTTCGTTCTCAAAGGCCGCTACGGAATGTCCCCATGTTCCGACACCACTCTGCCCCATGGCCAGCTTGGTTGCATGCTCCTCAATCGTCGGCAGCACATACTCATCATTTGTCTTCAAATAATATTCAGCAAGAAAGAGCAGCTTATAGGACCATGCCCAGCACAGCATGCTTGTGTGCTTCTGGATGCTGAGCACCTCGCCCGGCACACAGATCTCATGCACAAACTCCTTAAGCTTGGGCAAGAGGTCTTCGCGTCCACTCGCCAGCATACCCAGGCCATTAATGTAACCAATCCAATTTGCCTCAAGCTTATTCTGCTTGAGGAAGTCACAGGCCGCATCAATGATGGCATCGGTCTTGGCACAGTTATAGGGCGACGTCGCGCTCTTCACGGGAAACGTCTTGAGCGTGATCGGGATATCCATTTTCTTGCCAGAGCGCCAGACAAGCAGATTAAGCACGCCTTTGTTGCTCTCCCGCTCCGCTTCATGGATTGCCTTCGCGAAGGCCTTGCGAGCATCGACCGTGAACGTCTTTCCGTCCACGCCTGTAATCACGTCCTTGAGCTGCAGCTTGCCTTCTGACGGCGAGCCGGGCTCGATGTAGGTAACCAGGATCTGGCGCGCATCGCGACTCGCCCCTTCGCGCTGGGAATGCGAGAACACCCATCCGTTCATTCCGGTTGGTCCCAGCTGCCAGTCATGCAGGTCGTTGGTAACACCGCCAGCGGTGAGGTCAGGAGGGCGAACCTGAAGGTCAAGCTGCACGTTTTCCGTGCCCCCTTTGCGCCAGCGGGTCACCGTAAGCAGCTCGTCTCTGCGTAACGCCGTATCTACGGCCCTTTTGAAGCCGCGCAACGGGTCAGGCCCCAGCGGCTCGCCATTGGCCGCAAGAATGATATCCCCAACCGCTATGGGCTCCCCCGGAAAGCGGCCTTCCATGGTTTTGACCACGCAAATTGAATGAACCCCGCCACGTTCCTTCAGCGGCCTTGCGCGGAACAACCGGATGCCCATAAAGCCCCCATGCTTGGCACCGCCCGCGAAATCCTCATCCTGAGGCACAAAATCTGCGGGTAGACCAATATCGATACCCACCGCTGTATCGGTGTCTTGCGAGACAAGATGTGTGCATCCCAGCAAACCGGCAGCACATATTGAAATGCCCGCACCCACAAATGAATGAACCCATTTCCTCATGATCAACCTCTCTTCGTTTAGCAACATAATGAAACACGACTTACTCGGGAATTCCAACTCAAAATGCGGAACCAACCCCTCCGGATCACCACGCTCAAGTGCATTGATCATGCGTTCTCTGGGTGTCATAAGGCTCCTCATTATTTCACGATCGCAGTCAGGCGGCGCGCAAGTTCCTCGCCTATCTGGATCATGCCTCGAGCCCCGGGATGGATCAAATCCTGCGAAAGCCCGCCAATATCGCCAAGCAGTTCCGGTCCTTCCATGATATGCAGATTTGGACGCGCCAGATTTTTAACAATATTCCTCAGAACCTGCCGGATCTCCCCGGCTGTGGCCTTATCCTTCTCGCCGCAATATCGCGGATGAATGTCGCGGAAATGGGTAAAGATGGTGATGCAGACGACCTGCCTTGCCGGATCGGCATCGGCGACACGCTCAACCAGGTAGCCTGCTCTTTTCCTGAAATCTTCCGCGGTGAATTGGCTGCCGATCATGTTCACCGACAACTCAAGCGTCACCAGATCAGCCTTCTGCTCCGCAAGGAAATCTGCCATCTCCGGTTCACACAGGCAGCACCCGGATGCGCCAAGATTCCGTAAATCATAACCGAGTTTCCACGCGACATGCGCAGGATACGAGATTGCCGCGCCTGACAAATCCGTACCATGCGTAATGGAACTGCCATACGCGAGATACGTTTTTCCTGGAACATCCCCTTCGCGAGGAAGGACAATGCCTTCACTGTGACCATGATACATGACAGGTTCTGGGTAAGCTCCGCCGAATATCAGCCGGATGAGGTTCGGATCATACGGGGCGCCGGGATAGTCTTCCTTGGTAAGCAAAGATGCCCGCTTGCTGCGAGTCACCTTAACATCCTTCGGCTCTGCCCCCAGCACAAAGGATCCGCTCTGGAACGGCCCCTGATAGATATAGCCCGTTGCCCCGTCTTTGGACGAAAGCGTGACTGTGGCTGAATCGCAGCCATCGGCCAGCCTGAAGCGGATTTCAGAACTGGCGGGAGACAGCATGACGCCAGCCGT
>CAZOXS010000370.1:0-8568 GCA_964583785.1 uncultured Victivallales bacterium | reverse complement strand
AAACCCCTTGCTGCGCCCGGCTTCAAGCGGGCGCAGCAAGGGGTTTTGCAAGAGCCTCCTACCGGAAAAGATATATCAACACCGACCATCCGTACCTTGGTGGCGACCCCATAGATTCGAGCCAGGTCGGCATCAAGGATGACTTTCTGGTCCCGGAACGTCAGTATTCGCTCCTGTAGAGTCTCCGCATCGTATTTGACAGCCCTTCCACTCACAAGTTCACTTCTGATGTGGCGCTGGGGGCAAGTCGCCATGAAGAACTCTTCCCATGCCCGAACCCCGCTCCAATCCGCATTCCCCCCTTGCTCAAAACGCCTGCATCCTACCACCGGATGTCTTTTGGCACAAATGTTTTGCAACAGCTCGATTCGGCTAATAATTGGGTTGCATCAGGCGTTTGATTGATAATACAATTCACGCATTGTCAATATTCGAATCGAAATAAGGAGCAGAGACCATGACCGTTATCGAACCGCATATCCACATGTACTCGCGCACGACCGACGATTACCAGGCGATGTATGCCGCCGGCATCCGCGCCTGTGTGGAACCCTCGTTCTGGATGGGGGCCGACCGGCGCTATGCCGGCACCTTCTTCGACTACTTCCAGTTGATCCTCGACTTCGAGACCGTGCGGGCGCGACGGTTCGGCATCGACCATTACGCAGCGGTCTCGCTGAATCCGAAAGAAACCGAGAACCGGGCGCTGACCGACGAGGTGATCGACGGGCTGGGCACCTACCTTGAACACGAGCGCTGCGTCGCCCTCGGCGAGATCGGCTTCAATAACCTCACCCCCAACGAGGAATACGCCTTCTGCCGCCAGCTCGAGATCGCCAAGGCGCGCGACATGGTCGTGATCGTCCACCTGCCGCATTTCGACAAGCTCAACGGCACTAAGCGGACGGCGTCGATTGTCAAGGAGATGGGCATGAACCCGGATAAACTGATCATCGACCACAATACCGAGGAAACCATGGCGATCAGTCGCGAGACCGGCTGCTACTGCGGCATGACCGTCTACCCGATCTCGAAGCTGACCCCCGAGCGGGTTTCCGATATCATCCGCACCTTCGGCAGCGAGCGCATGATTGTCGACGGCTCGGCCGACTGGGGCATCTCGGATCCGCTGAGCCTTATCAAGGTGGTCAAGTTCCTCAAGGAGGACGGCCACCCAGAGGAAACCATTGAACGACTGGTCTTCAAGAATGCGATGGCCTTCTACAGCGGTTCGCCCAAGTGGAAACCGGAACTGGATCTGATGCCGGTCGACCCGACCATCTTCCAGCGGTGAACCCGTTGAACCGCACGCTCAGAGGCTGGCTGGAGCTGGTTCGCCCCCCGAACCTGTTCACCGTGCCGGGCGATCCGCTGGCGGGGTTCATCCTGGCCGGGGGCGGCGGCGACGGCAGGTTTGCGCCGGCCGTCCTGGTAGCCCTGGCCGCCTGCCTGCTTTACATGGCCGGTCTGATCTGGAACGATTGCGCCGACGCCCGCGAGGACGCACACACGCGTCCGTCACGCCCGATCCCGAGCGGGCGGGTCAAGCGCGCTCACGCCCTCACTGTCGCCGCCGTGATGGCGGCGGGCGCCGTCGCCCTCGCCTGGCGGGCGACGCCGACGGCCGGTTATGTAGCGCTGCTGCTGGCCGTATTGGTCCTGGCATATAACTTCGTCGCGCGCCGTCAGGTTGCCGCCGGGGTGGTTTCCATGGGGCTGTGCCGCGGCGTGAGCGTCCTGCTGGGGGCGGCGGCGGCATGGGGCACACAGGCGGCGGGGATTCCGGCTTCCGCCTTCGCGCTGCGCGCTACGGCGGACCGTGGGAAAGCCGGTACTACGAACGGGGTTTCCGGCGTTCTCGAGGCGTTTGTAGTTCCGCCTTTAGGCGGCAATTACGGGAGTTACGTGCTTCCATGGGTTGCGGCGGGCGGCATCACGCTCTATATTATCGCCGTGAGTGTGCTGGCGCACGGGGAAACCCGGCGGCAGCGGCTGGGGATCAAGCCGTGGCTGCCGGCCGCAGCCGCGGCGCTGCTGTTTGTCGTGGCCGGTCGGTCGAATGTGTATGCGGTGGGCTTCGCGGGAACCGCCCTGGCGTGGCTGCTCTTGCGCGGGCTGGCCTTGCGGGGCGAACCGGAACCGGCCGATGTGCAGCGCTCCATCGGCGGCATGATCCGGACGCTGCTGCTGCTACAGGCCGCTCTTTGCGCCCTGATGCCGGAAACCGGGCTGGCGCCGGCGATGCTGTTACTGGCGGCCTGGCCGCTGGCCGCGTTGCCCGGACGCTGGTTTTATGGAAGTTGAGACGATGAAGACAAAAAAACTACTCGTGGTTCAGGTGGCGGCGCTGGGATACGATTTTCTCGCCACCAACGCGGATCCCGTCTGCGATGATCTGGCATTCGAGCCGATGGACACGATTTTCCCGGCCCTGACCTGCCCCGTGCAGGCCTCCTTCCGTACCGCCCTGCCGCCGGGGGCGCATGGCATGACGGCCAACGGGATCTGGGATGAGCGCTATGCGCGGGTGCGCTTCTGGGAACAGGCTTCGGGCCTGGTCGAGGGCGACCGGATCTGGAAAAACTGGCGCCAGGCCGGCGGCACCACCGCCCTGCTCTTCTGGCAGCAGATCCTGGGCGAATCGGTCGACATGGTGCTCTCGCCCGCCCCGATCCACAAGCATCATGGCGGCATGATCCAGGATTGCTACGGCCAGCCGCCCGACCTGTACAACCGCCTTTGCCACAACCTGGGACGCCCGTTCCAGTTGGCCCGCTACTGGGGGCCGCTGGCCTCGCCTGCCTCCTCGCAATGGATCGCCGAAGCCACCTGCCGGGTGCTGGCCGACGGGGCCGACGCGCCGGGGCTGTGCCTGACCTACCTGCCGGCGCTGGATTACGACCTGCAACGCTACGGCACGCGCGACCCGCGCAGCCTCAAGGCCCTGAACGCCGCGATGGCCCAATTGACCCTGCTGCGCCAGGCCGCGCGCGCCAACGGCTACGAGATGGTTGTATTCGGTGATTACGCCATCGGCGACTGCGCGGCTGGGGCCGTGCTGCCGAACCGCCTGCTGCGCGAGGCCGGGCTTTTCGAAGTGCGCGAGGTGCGCGGTCGTGCCTATCCTGATTTCTACCGCAGCCGCGCGGTCGCCCTAGTCGATCACGAGGTCGCCCATGTGCATGTGCGCGACAGCGCCGATATCGAGCGCACCGTCGCCGCTTTAAAAGGCCATCCCGGCATTGGCCGCATCCTGCAAGGCGAAGCCCTGGCCGCCATCGGCCTGGCCCACCCCCGCGCCGGCCAGTTGGTACTGGAGGCGACTGCGGGCTACTGGTTCGCCTATCCCTGGTGGGAGAAGCCGCGCGAGGCCCCGAATTATGCCGGTCATGTGGATATCCACAACAAGCCCGGCTACGACCCCTGCGAATTGTTCTGGGGCTGGCCACCGGGAACCGTCGGGCAAAACCCCTCGCGCATCCGCGGCTCGCATGGCCGCATCGGCTCGACCCGCCGGGCCGCCTGGGCTTCCACCTGTCTGGAACGGAAACCGACCACCTTGCTCGATCTGGCGAACGAGGTGCGAAAATGGCTGGGGAAAGAATAATATTGAACCATGGGAAGGTGCCAGACGCTTAAACAATTGTAGAACCGTAAATGGTCGTCGGGGGTAGCCCAGTTGCGCCGCAACTGAGGCAGAGGGGATGTGCGTTCGGTTACGCAAATCGCCGCGAGACGCCCATCAATCGTTCGCTTACAACACGCAAGCCGCACTCGCGGCGCGAGTGGGCTACAGTTGAAAATGGAAAATATCGGGACGTAAAAGGCGAAAGTGTAGGAATGATATGGAATATATGCAGCAATTCAGCGTGCCGTTCACCTATCCGGTCTGCTTCACGCATGGGGCGTTCGATCCCGCCAACCGGGCACTCGAAAAGATGCTCTCACGCGCCAGCGAGGCGACGCTGCCGCGTGTGCTGGTGGTTGTCGACCGTGGGGTTGTGGAGGCACGCCCCCCCGAGTTGCTGCCTGCCGTTGCCACCTACCTACAGGGCTGTGCGCACATATGCCGGCCGGTGGCCGAACCGGTGATCGTGCCTGGCGGCGAACGCACCAAGAACGGCTGGAACGTGGTCCAGAACCTGATGACCGTGATCGGCACGCATCACCTCTGCCGGCACAGCATGGTGCTGGCCATCGGCGGCGGCAGCATGCTGGACATGACCGGTTTTGCCGCCTCGCTGGCGCACCGCGGGGTGCGTCTGATCCGCGTCCCCACCACCACGCTGGCGCAGTGCGATGGCGCCGTCGGCGTGAAGAACGGCATGGACGAGCACGGCATGAAGAATTTCGTGGGAACCTTCGCGCCGCCGTTCGGCGTTTTGGTGGACTTCGATTTCCTGGACACGCTCGAGGACCGCTACTGGAAAGGCGGCATTGCCGAGGCCTTCAAGGTGGCCATGATCAAGGATCGCGCCTTCTTCGAGCAGCTCTGCGAGGGGGCGGTCGCGCTTGGCAACCGCGATGCCACCCTGATCGAGACCGTCGTGCAGCAGGCGGCCCTGCTGCACCTGAAGCATATCGCCACCTCCGGCGACCCCTTTGAATTCGGCACCGCCCGCCCGCTTGATTTCGGCCACTGGGCCGCGCATAAGCTCGAGATTCTCTCGAACTATGTCCTCAGCCACGGCGAGGCGGTTGCCATCGGCCTGGCAATCGACACCTGCTACGCGGCGGCCACGGGCCTGTTGAGCACCGCCGAACGCGACCGGACACTTGAAGCCATGGCGGTGATCGGCCTGCCGCTCTGGTCACCGGCGCTGGAGGTGCGCAGCGACGATGGCCACCTGGTCGTCCTGAAGGGGCTGGACGAATTCCGCGAGCACCTCGGCGGGGAGCTGACCGTCACGCTCCCGGACGGCATCGGCAAGGGGCGGGAGGTACACGCGATGGACCATGCGGTCATCACCAAGTCCATCGCCTTCCTCAAGGGCTGGACGCCGTCACAGGGCAAGGAGTAACACCATGCGCATTGCCCAACACCCCGGCTCGCATCTAACCTACTGCCTGAATGTGCATCCCGGCGAAACCTGGGCTGAGAATTTTTCGGCGATCCAGACCAACGCACTGGCCGTGCGGGCGATCATCGCCCCCGACGTGCCCTTCGGCCTCGGCCTGCGGCTGAGCCGTCAGGCGGCGGAGAATCTGATGGACCGCGACACGCGGGCAGCCTTCAAACAGTTCCTGGCGGCGAACACTCTTTATGCCTTCACGATCAACGGTTTTCCCTACGGGGCGTTCCACGGCACGCGCGTCAAGGAGGCGGTCTACGAGCCCGACTGGCGCACCCGCGAGCGCGTCGATTACACGCTGATGCTCGCCGACATCCTGGCCGACCTGCTGCCCGAAGGCGTACCCGGCAGTATCAGCACCGTCCCCGGCGCCTATCGCACCGCCGTCACTGATGATCGCGACCGCACGGTCATGGCCGCCGCGCTGGGTGAGGTGGCCGTGGCACTGGAACGGATCGCGCAGGAGCACGGCCGGGAGCTTTCCATAGGCCTCGAGCCCGAACCGGACTGCCTGATCGAGACCACGGAGGAGATGATCGCCTTCGTGGAAAAAGACATGACCGCTGCCGCGTTGCCCGTGGTTTGCCGCGAGTTGGGAATCACCTCCTCGCAGGCGGAGGCGGTCATCCGCCGCCGCATCGGCCTGTGCCTGGACACCTGTCATTCGGCCATGCAGTTCGAGACGCCAACCGACGCGCTGCGCAAGGCGCTCGCGGCTGGCGTCAACATCAGCAAGATCCAGATCAGCGCCACCTTGACCGCACAGGAACCGCCGGTTACTCATGAACAGTTAGCCGCCTTTGATGACCAGGTCTACTTGCATCAAGTCCGTATTCGCGACGCCAGCGGCCGCGTCAGCCGCTTTGCCGATCTACAGCCCGCCCTGGCGCAATGGGACCAGCACGCCACGGCCGCAGGTGCCCCACGCGAATGGCGCATTCACTGTCACATGCCGCTCGACTACACCGGCGACGGGGCGCTGGGCACAACCGCTGGCGATCTCACGCCAGACTTTTTCGTGCAGGTGCTGAAATCCGGGATTGCACATTTCGAGATTGAAACGTATACATTCAACGTGCTCCCTGCGTCCCTGCGGGCCGCCGGGATCACCAACAGCATCGCCAACGAGTTTGCGTGGGTGCGGAGGAGACTACAGACCCACAGACTGGAGACTGATTCGAGCAAGCGAGCAACGTAGGACGGGCACCCTCGCCTGTCCGGCAGCTTGCCCGCCGTAGCAAGCGAAGGTGGGAGCAAAAGCACGGAGCATAAGCAGCGTTGGCTGCCGGGCGGCGGTTGATTGGCAGCCGGGCGACTTGCATGCGGCGGTCGGGCGGGGCGCCACGACCTACATGCTAATGCTCGGGAATCGGATGGAAAGGCGTAGACAATGAGCGAACGAAAGCCGGTGACCCCGGGACGGATCATGGACATGGCCTCGGCCTTTTTTGAATCGGCGGCACTGTTTGCCGCCTCCGACCTGGGGGTGTTCAAACAGCTGGCCGGCAGTGAAGGGATGTCGCTTGCATCACTGGCCGACGCCCTGAAGCTGGATCCCCACGGGTTGCGGCTGTTGCTGGACGCGTGTGTCGCCATCGGGCTGCTCACGAAGAGCGAGGATGCCCAGTACCGCAACGCGCCCGACACCGAGGCATTCCTGGTGCCCGGCAAGCGCGGCGACTTGAGCCAGGCTATCCGTTACAACCGCGACGTCTACGACGCCTGGGGGCACCTGGCCGAACTGGCGCGCACCGGCAAGCCGGTCGAGTGCCCAGAACTGCATCTGGGCGATGATCCCAACCGTACCCGCGACTTTGTGCTGGCGATGCACGGGCGCGCCCTGGCGATGGCCCCGCTGGTGATCCCGTCGCTCGACCTGGCCGGCCGCCAGCGACTGCTGGACGCCGGTGGCGGCCCCGGCACCTTCGCCGCCCTGGCGGCGCAGGCGAATCCCGGCCTGCACTGCACCGTGCTCGATCTGCCTGAAGTCGCGGCCATCGCTGGCGAACTGATCGCGCAACAGGGCATGAGCGACCGCGTCGCCACCCTTCCCGGCGATTACCACACCACGCCCTTCCCGGACGGCATGGACGCGATCAATTTCCTGGGCGTGCTGCATCAGGAATCGCCCGCCAGCATCCGGGACCTCTTCACGCGTGCCTATGCGGCCCTCAAGCCCGGTGGCGTCGTGCATGTGCTCGACATGATGACCGACGCCTCGCACACGCAGCCACGTTTTTCCGCCATGTTCGCCGTCAACATGGCCCTCACAACCGATAATGGATGGGTCTTCTCCGACTGCGAAGTGGAGCAATGGCTGCGCGAGGCCGGGTTCGAGCGCATCGAGACAACCCCTCTGCCCGCGCCAGCCCCGCACTGGCTAGCCCGCGCCTACCGCCCATTGGCCTAGCGGCGCAGCGTCATCGGCACCGAGAGAGTGCCGTTGAAGAATTCGATCACATGGCCTTTCTCGACCAGCCAGTGGATCGGCTGTAGCAGTGCCTTGATCTCGTCCGAATCGGGGGCCGCCCCCGGGCGCAGTGCCTCGACCATGTCCTTGCGCGTGCATCCCGGATGCGCCTGCATGAACAGCAGGGCATCGCGGATCGCCGGAATGGCTGTCTCCGGATCCAGTGGCACGGGTTTGACCGCCGTCACGAAGTTCATGCCCCGGTCCCGGCCGCCGGTCTTGAAAAGATGCAGCCCGCGGTGCCGGAAAGCCGCCCGCAGGGCAAACGCCAGATGGATCGGGAAACGCGATTCCTGCTGCCATTCCTCGCGCAGCACGCGGCGGATCGCCGGATCGCGAACCTCGTGCGCGACCTTCTCCGGCAGGGCCACGCGGCGCGACGATTCAACCGCCGCAGGCGCCACGACGGTGCGCATGTGGCGCTGGGCATCGACCCAGCTCATGGCGTCGGCCGCTTCCTCGCCACCCTTCCCCTTTAGGCGGTAGACCACCCGTTTGGAGGCTTCCTGCTTCCAACGCTCGACATCCGCCTCGTCATGCGAGGTTTGGATGTGGTGCCGGTAGACCTCGAAATCCATGTTCGCAAACCGCTCGGCATGCAACCGTTTGACCGCCTCGGCATAGCTATGGTGGTTCGGCGGGCCGAGCAGCACGCCGCTGTAGCCGCATTTCGCCACACAGACAAAAACGCCCGAAGGCGGATCGACCTGTTCCTCCTGCACATCGAAGGCCAGATCGACGTGCGCCTCGATCACATGCTCCTCGATCGCCTCACGGCTGCGGGCCAGCGTCCCGCAGTGCTTGCACTGGTAGAGACGGAAATCCTTCGCCCCGGACATCACATCGAGCTTGACGTAGCAAAGCCCCTCCTTCGACATCAGCATCGCGGCCAGATCCAGCAGCGGATAGGCACGGAGGCTGGCCGAAACGCGGCGGAGCAGGTCGCTCAGCGCCTTTTGTTCCGGCAGGAACCGCACGTTCACCGGCAACGTCTCGGCCGCCGGGGGGGGGGGCGGCGCACCGCGT